>NZ_DDNT01000015.1:10121-22068 GCF_002341285.1 Methylophaga sp. UBA2513
ATAACCAACGCCATGCACATCCAGAACAAGCTCTGGTGGCTGCTTTTCTATAATAATGCCCCGCAAACGTCCAATCATCGACTATATCTTCCTCCGCGCCGAGTGGTGCGCATACCTGCTGGTAATTTACTCTGGCTACCACCAATAGCAGAGTGATGTGCATGAGTAAGGGCGCAGGCCAAAGCATCGGCCGCATCCTCTTCAGGTGATTCAGACAAACTCAAAATCACTGACATCATATATTGAATCTGTGCTTTATTTGCGTGGCCATTGCCGACCACGGCTTTTTTTATTTGTGTCGCGGTATATTCTGACACCGTCAATTGCTGACTGACTGCGGCACATATAGCAGCGCCTCTGGCTTGACCAAGCTTTAATGCAGAATCAGCATTTTTATGTAAAAACACTTTTTCGATGGCCATCATATCCGGTTGATAGCGTTCGATGAGGTCGGTCAGACCTTCAAAAATCTGTCTTAATCTATCAGCAAACTCGCCATCACCGACCATTAAACGGCCGTTGATGACGTGTTTAATTTTTTTTCCATCAATTTCAATAATGCCAAAACCGGTTTTTCTTGAACCAGGATCAATCCCCAGGATACGCGGCATACCTTATGACATCAGCTATTCAGCTGAGCCATGACCTCATCAGAAAAATCAGCATTAGAATAGACTTCTTGCACATCATCCAGGTCTTCAAATGCTTCGATCATATTGATGGCTTTTTGAGCATCATCCACATCTAAACTAACAGTGGTGTCTGGGTGCATGGTTACTTGCGCTGATTCCACTGGTAATTCAGCCGCATCTAAGGCATCTCTTACTGCCGCATAATCTTCTGGCGTCGTGAACACATCGATAGAACCATCATCATTAGTCACAATGTCTTCAGCACCCGCTTCAAGTGCCACTTCCATCACGCTATCTTCATCAGTACCACTGGCCAGCGAGATAATGCCTTTTTTATTAAACAGGAAAGCCACACAACCATCAGTGCCCATATTGCCACCACGCTTGGTGAAAACATTACGCACCGCTGCAACCGTACGATTACGATTATCGGTCATGCAATCGACCATAATGGCTGTGCCATTCGGACCATAACCTTCATAACGAATTTCTTCGTAATTAACCCCTTCCAGTTCACCAGCACCACGTTTGGTTGCACGCTCGATGACATCTTTTGTCATGTTCGCGCCCAGTGCTTTATCTATCGCAGCACGTAAGCGTGGGTTTGCTGCGGGATCACTGCCACCCATTTTAGCGGCGACGGTGATTTCACGGATCAGCTTAGTAAACAGTTTGCCGCGCTTGGCATCCTGTGCACCTTTTCTATGCTGAATATTTGCCCACTTACTATGACCTGCCATGTACTTATTTACCTCTTTTGTTGCCAGCCTGAACGTCACTGCTCAGGCGAATAGTCCTAAATTATCGAACTAATGTATTCCAATTTTTATACACATCGCTACGACCATAAACCTGGTCAAAATACATTGCCTGAAGTTTTTCAGTGATAGGACCGCGCGTGCCTTCACCGATTGGACGGTTATCCAATTCTCTGATTGGTGTCACTTCAGCCGCTGTACCAGTGAAAAAGGCTTCATCAGCGATATACACTTCATCGCGTGTAATACGTTTCTCAACAACTTTCAGACCGATATCGCGTGCCAGTGTCATCACTGTTTCACGGGTGATGCCTTCTAACGCTGAGGTCAATTCAGGGGTGTACAACACACCATCACGCACCATGAAGAAGTTTTCACCACTACCTTCACACACAAAGCCTTGAGCATCTAATAGCAGCGCTTCGTCGTAACCGCAACTGACCGCTTCTTGCAACGCCATCATGGAATTCATGTAGTTACCGTTGGCCTTGGCTTTACACATGGTGATATTGACGTGGTGACGTGTGAACGATGACGTTCTGATACGAATACCTTTTGTCATGTTTTCTTCACCGAGGTAAGCTCCCCAATGCCATGCTGCGACCATAACATGTGTGTTCAGGTTATCTGCACGGATACCCATGCCTTCCGAACCATAAAAACACATCGGTCTAATATAAGCAGAGTCCAGATTATTTTCACGAACCACAGTACGTTGAGCTTCGTTGATCGTCTCTTTATCAAACGGCATGCCCATACCTAAAATTTTGGCGCTACGGAAAAGACGATCGGTATGTTCCTGCAAACGGAAGATAGCCGTGCCTTGTTCAGATTTATAAGCACGCACCCCTTCAAATACGCCCATGCCGTAATGAAGAGTATGTGTCAGGACGTGGACTTTGGCCTCACGCCACGGTACTAATTCACCGTCGAGCCAGATAACGCCATCACGATCTGCCATTGTTGCTACTGCCATATGCTTTATTCCAAGTTCATTGATTAATCTGAGTCTGGTTCTAGGCGATGTCACCTAACCAGCGCTGCCAAATCTGCACAACCTGCTGCGGGAAGTCTTGTAACTGAGACACCGACATTAATGCGGGTTTATCCTGCAATACGCAGTGGTTGGCTTCATTTCGATAGTAACGATATGCGTCGGCCAACATTTCCCCCTCAGCGGGTTCGAGCTTTCCGGAAGCCACCAGCGCTTCCAAAATCCTAATATTATCGGTGTAAACGAGTAATTCAGGCAAGTCCGTTGACCATGCCAACACTGCATATTGCACCATAAATTCAATATCAGTGATACCACCTTTACCCTGTTTTAGATCAAATAGTTGGCTATCACTCTTGTCTAACTGTTGACGCATTTTTGAACGCATGTCTCTGACTTGCTCAGCCAGCGTCTCTTGATCACGGGACTTGGCCAACACCTGTTGACGCGTGTCGAAGACCTTTTGCGCAAGTTCGGCATCCCCCATCACATTTCTTGCGCGTACCAAGGCTTGATGTTCCCATGTCCATGCTTCTTTTTGTTGATAATCAACAAAACCAGAAAATGGACTAACCAATAAACCCGATGCGCCACTAGGCCGCAAACGCATATCGACTTCATAAAGCAAACCACCGGGAGTGACTGTATTCAACAGATGAATCATGCGTTGAGCAAGGCGAGTATAAAATACCATCACATCTACGGGACGCTCGCCATCCGTCATGCCTTCCTGTGCATCATCAAAGATGAAGACCAGATCCAGATCCGAGCCATAACCTAATTCAAGCCCACCTAACTTACCGTAAGCCAGAATAGTCAAACCGCACTGCTTAGGGTCGTTATTATCTGTAATGGGTGGATACCCATGCTTGACCACTAAATGTTCCCAGGCTATTCGCCATACCTGTTCAAGTAGTATTTCCGCCAATTCCGTTAATTGATCCCCCACTCGCATTAACGGCAGTACCTCAGTGACATCGGCTGCCGCTACATGAAGCGTGGCAATTTGTCGGAACTCTCGCAAACGATTCATCAACTGCTCTAAGTCATCCGCATCAACCGAGGATAAAAACTGTAACAGCTGTTTTTTTAACTCTTCTCTCTCAGGTACTTCATAAAGGGAACGAGGATCGAGGAGCTCATCTAATAGCACAGGGTATTTCGCTAGCTGTGTACTTATTAATGGACTAGCAGAACAGAGCTTGACCAGTTGTGACAAGGCCATCGGATTTTCTACCAGCAGCGCCATATAAGCACTTCGACGCATGATGGACTCCATCAGAGGCATTAAGCGGGGTAGACAATCATCAGCGTTATCGACATTTCCAGTGGCTTGTAATAACAACGGTAATAGCTTCTCGAGCCGTTGCTGGCCTGTCTGGCTCAAGTTACGACAAATATGCAGATCGAGTAATTTATCAACAACCGCGAGTATCTGTTCAGGATTGTCATACCCACATTGTTGAATAAAGGTTAATTTCTCTTCCGGTTGAGCATTAAGGAAAGAAATTTTTATCCCAGCACCTTCATCACTGGCTTGAGGCGCCGTCAGCAATTGATCAAAATGCTCCTGTACTTGCTGCCTGTAGTCTCTAAGAGTGGCATAAAACGATGACCAGTCTTCGAAGCCCATACTGAGTGCCAACCTTAATCTTGAAGGCTCATCGCTTGGCAAAATATGGGTCTGCTGATCGGCCCAAGCCTGAATGCGGTGCTCTGTTCTACGAAGAAACGCATAGGCTTGTTTTAACTGATTGACCGCATAGACTGATAACAGGTTTCTATCAGCCAACAGGTCAAGAATCGTTAGAATCGGTCTTTGCTGCATGGGGCGATCTCGTCCACCATAGATCAACTGAAAAACCTGCCCTATAAACTCGATTTCTCGGATACCGCCGGTGCCCAGCTTGATATTGTCATCCATCCCTCTGTGGTGCATCTGTCCGGCAATCATGGATTTCATTTCACGCAATGAATCAAACATGCCGTAATCGAGATAACGTCGATATACAAACGGGCGCAGCATATCTGACAACGCTTTTTTATCCGCTTCATTGCCGGTAATAGCACGCGCTTTAATCATCGCGTAGCGTTCCCACTCTCTTCCCTGGGTCTGGTAATACTCTTCCATTGCATCAAAGCTGGAGACCAAAGCGCCACTCTCACCAAAGGGACGTAAGCGCATATCGACCCGAAACACAAAACCATCAACGGTCTGGTTATCCAGGGCCTGAATCAATTTGCGTCCAAGCCTAACGAAGAACTCGCTATTGCTTAACGGCTTCCTGCCCCCTTCGGTTTCCCCTTCCTCTGGGTATGTGAAGATAAGATCAATATCCGATGACAGGTTTAATTCGCCTGCACCCAGTTTCCCCATGCCTAAAACAATCATCTTCTGCTCACGACCATCATCGTCACAAGGGATGCCATTTATCTCGACCTGCCAGTCATAGAGAAGGCTTAAGGTCTGCTGAATACAGACATCGGCCATGGCGGACAGATCAGCCATGGTTTCGGCTAAATCAGACCAATTAGCTAAATCCCGCCAGATAATACGTACCATCATCCATTGACGAAAATGACGTAATTTCTGATGTAATTGTTCCTCGCTAGTGATGCCTTCGAGCATGGATTTCAGCTGCTGACGAATCTCATCCAATGACAGTTTTTTCTGCAATTGACCTGATTCAAGCAACTGCGCCAGCATCGATTCCTGTCTTTGCCCCCACTGGTTGACGTAATCACTGGCTGATAAGACATCAGGTGCCACTTTCAGCAGTTCGGGATAAGTCTTTAAGGCATTTTGCCATGGCTCTGGCAATACAAATGCTGAGGACATAAACACTCCGGATAACGATGGAAAAGCATTACTTTACATTAAGCTTGATTAATACCAAATGCGTAAACCATTCTAGCTAGTCAATAAAATAATCAAGAGATATGCACGCTAGTAAGGAGAACAAACCGCTATCAGTCTTCGCTTAATCATTCGCCTTAGGTGATAATCCAGGTTCGCACTAAGTTAGGAGTAAGAAACCATGATGCTAAAACGTACGCTTGCCCTGTTGAGCTTATTGTTGAGTTTTCCCGTTATCGCAGAGAGTGATTGCGCGTCTGCTTTTACTACGCTTGAAATTAACGCTTGTCTCAACGAAGAGTTGCAAGACAAAAAGGACATCATGCAGCAATACTTGGCAGTAGCTAAACAACGCTACAGCGATGAAACCAAAGTGGTAACTGCGATAGAAGCAGGACAATCGGCTTGGGAAGCCTATAAAATATCCCACTGTGACAGTGTTTACACTATATGGATGGACGGGACGATTCGTGGTGCCATGACGCTGAGCTGTCAGATAAACCTGACCGAGGCCAGAACGCATGAGATCTGGTCTAGCTATTTGACCTATATGGACAGCACTCCGGCTATCATGCCTGAACCAGAATTAACGTATGAGTAAACTCATTGCCCAATCATAATGAGCTTGCCCGTTTTTGGATCACGGTAAACCTGACCGACAGACTCATACCCCTCCGCACCACCTTGCATACCTTCAGGTAGCTGCGGTAATTCTTTCATCGATTGAAGTTCCGTCAGGGCATGCTCCGCTTGTTTTGCCTCGGCCTGGAAATGCTCCTGGAGCTGACTACTCATTGAAATTAATGCCGCAATCAGACCACAGGCAAACACCAACATTAAATCTAATAAATTGGCCATAGGGCCTAATGGCTCATCATCATTGCCATCAAAACGACTATGCCGCCAGCGTCTAGCCATGAGCCTGCTCCATGTTCGTTAAAACCTCGTCATACCAGCGGCGTCTCAATCGTCCGAGAACAAAACCGATAATGCCAACAAAGAGGCCCAGAACCGTGGTATCAAAGGCCACACTCATCGCCGTTGTTAAGATACTTAACTCACCATTACCAAGTGCAGATAATCCTGGTCCAAGCGGTATCAGTGTGCCCATCAACCCGAGCATAGGTGCAATTCTGGCTAAAAAATCACTCCGCTCAATTCGTTTGAAAGCTAATTTTTCAAAAGACTCAACCTGACCTGACTGCTGCCACTTCTTCAAACCAGAAAAGCGTTCAGCCAGCGCAATACCAATATCAATAATGCTCAAGGCGGCAAATAACATTAGCGCCCATATCACCGGTTCTAATAAAAATCCGACTAAGTGATGCATCACACCGATGGATTGTGAACTCAACATAACTTACTCCTTGAACTTGGCAGTTGGGGCTCGCATGCCTTTTGCCATGCCAGCCAACACTAACAACGCCACCAGACCTAATATCACATAGAGCCAGAAGCGTTGTTGCTGCGCTTGCTCTTTCTGTTGCTCTTCAGATGAATTCGTCTCTTGCTCAGGCTGAGTCGCTTTTTGCTCGGTGATTTCGGCAATATGACTTGGTGCATCATCCACTTCAGTTTCTGGCATTCTTGCCGCATTTAATACCTCAGCTAATTGCTGTTGATGAGACTCATCCAGGTAATCATTCAACCATACATACAAGGGGTGGGATGGTGAGGTATGGCCACTTCCCGGTAGCCCATTTGCAGAAACTAAATCAGTGAACTGCTGTGCCAGTTGTTCCAACGTAGCCTCATCGGCTTGCCAAAAACCTTTATAGGCTGCAACCAGCATAATCGCCAGCATATTACTTTTCACATGGACGTTATGATCTTGCTCAAGAAAGTCATCTAAGCCCAAGTCTAGTCCATCATCCACATACACCCGTTTAACTTCATCCCATACCCAGCTTTTCACAATGCCGGGATTGGTCACTTGCCAGCCCCATAGATATTCTAAAAACTCACTACCCATGGTGCGAGCACCGGCATACCCCTCCTTCATCAGCGGTTTAAGCCATTGCGGATTCAGATAACGACCACGCAGTTCACCTAACAATACGGTCTGCAAAGGATCAACGCGTAAATCCGTGGTATCACTGTGCGCCAGAATATAACTCTCTGGTGCCTGTCCACGTGTGGTTTCAATAGCGAGGCTTAAGCCGCCCAGATAATCAAAGGCATCATTGTTATCCATAACTCCATACAGATTACTGGCTCGTCCGAGATAAGTCTGACCGACATGTTGCAGCCTCTGTTGGAATAAGGCCTGCTGCGCCTGGCCGTCAAGCTCTGCGCCATAAGCATGGCCCATGCGATGAATATACGTTTCCGCGACTTCTTCACGATTTTCCCAGGCACCAGAGCGCTCAACCAGACGATTCACGCCAGCACCATAAGCACCCGGTGGGGTACCAAAAATACGGTAACTCGCCGTCAGGCCGGCTTGGTTTTCTGACACACCCGCACGTAATGCCGCACTGGCATCGTCTACCCAGCGGGCAGCAACCCGGTTCTGCTCTAAGGATTCAAAACCAGGATTTTCACTAACCTGTAAACGCTCTAAAGCCGCATCCAATGATAAGGTCAACGCCGGATAGTCACGACGAATCAAACCAGAAGAGGCATCCAGTGCCATCAATACAGCTTGTTCCAACCAAACTATCTGCGAACCATACAAATCACGGAATAGGCCGGATGTCGTCAGCAACATATCTCGGCGGATTCGGGGATGAGGCGAGGCTGATGAAGAAAGATCCAAACGTTCTAATCCACTAAAAATTCCACGACGACTCCAGGTCGGTTTCACCCCTAACATATCGTAAGCAAAAGCGATCATTGCACCTTCATCACGCACCACATCGGATGCCCATAACACTAAGGCATCACTATCCTGAGCGTTTTTTGCGGGAGTTTCTGCACGGGCTTTTTCGGCTAATGCGATACCGACTTTGTAGCCTAAACGTGATGGAATTAAGCTATCATCTAAGGCATAGAAATTACGTCCAGTCGGTAATGCTGATGGTGTGCGAATCGGATCATTACCTTTACCCGGCTCAACAAATTGACCATCTAAAGCAGCCAATAATGCCGACATTTCTGCAGCAGGTGAGCCGCGTAGAAGTGGATCCCAGCTCTCCGTAGCTTGTTTGCCATTATTCATTGAAGTAAGCATGGTTTGAACCGCTTGTTCAGACCAGTCTCGACCAAAAACATGTAGCCCCAGAGGCATAAAATCTTCTTGTAGAGTGGTCAGGTAATGGCCGATTTCGTGCACTAACAAATCGTCATCCACCTGCTCGAATGAACTCAATCCTCGCACTTCCAACTCACCAGCCATATTCGCTGTCAGTTCATCTTCCAGATTAAGTTTGGCGACTAAGCGTTTCATTTCCTCAATCGCACGATCGCGCATAGCCCCAGCATTCACAGGTGCAGCTTCATAACTTTCAACGACCTGTCGTAATTCCAGTAATTGATCATATAACTCAGTGCTAGCCAAAGGCGGTGTGAGGTGATCAACCATCACCGCGAGGCCACGGCGTTTTGCCTGAATACCCTCACCTACACCATCAACGATATAAGGGTAGATACTTGGCAAATCACCTAAAATTGCCTGAGGGTAATCATTCTCAGCCATACCCACTCGATGACGAGGTAAAAACTCGTAGGTCGAATGGCGGCCCAGATGAACTAAGGCATCAGCATGAAAGGTATTTCTTAGCCACTGATAAAACGCCAGATATTGATGTGGCGGCGGGAAGGATAAATTGGCATGCAATAATTCTTCATTCAGTTCCCAACCTCTTGGAGGCTGTGGACCAACAAAAATATTGCCAAACTCAAGACCGGGAATCAGGATTTTATCGTCATAAACCATCACATTCCCCGGCGCTTCGCCCCAGCCTCTTATGCCTTCTATCCATTGTTGGCTGATGGCATTAATTAATTGCTCAGCCTGTTGCCAGTCGATGTTTGCTAAAGGTCGCTGGTAGATGGTTTGTAGCTGACTGAGTAATTGCAACACACGGTCACGACCAGCATGGTCGGCCCCATCGACAACATGGCGGATATCTTCCATCACCCGAGCTAATAAATGGGCCGCAATACTTGGATCATTCAATGCTTTAGCTTGTTTTAGATTGGCATGTAATAAGCCCAGCGGGCCATTGACCATTTCTTGCTGTAGTGATTCTGGCAATGTTTGAAACCAGCTTTGGTAGCTTTTGCTATCCATTGTGTTGACTTGTGACGACATCGCAGCCAAAGCAACCTGATCTTCAGGTAGATTCACACCCCGTTGTTGTAATAAGTCGAGTAACTCAGCCGATGACGCTGGTAACTCACCGGTCTTATACCCTTGGTTTTTAAGGGAATGCAGAATATCGAACAAGGACTCCACGACGTTTAAATTATCAGCACCGATATTATGGCGACCAGGCGGATGGTTGTAATAGATAATCGCGATCTTTTTATCCTGATTCGCTTTATCTTGTAATTGCTGCCAGCGTTTTAAGCGCTTAACCAATAAGGTGACTTGTGACTCTACAGGTTCTGAGAAAGCCAGTCTGGCTCCAGTAAATTTATCGACTTCGGCGGGTGTCATCGTTGCAACCACCATTGGTTGAGACACCCCTTGTAACTCAGGCATAGCGACACGATAATGAACAGAATCCCAACTGATACCGGCTTCTGACAGCTCCCATTCAGCGTGGGTACTATCACTTAAACGCATCGCTTTTATCACCGGTACATTCAGTTTTTTTAATTCATCGGTGACAGCCTGCCGATGTTCCGATCCGCCAATCACAAAGTCTTGCAGAGACACCACTGAACTGATGTGTGATTTATTCTCAGCTAATAACTTGATGGCAGATAAACTGGCATCACCCCACGCAGTAAGCACTGACACACAACCAGTTGACTCATCAATAAGCTGTTTACAAACAGCATCCAGTAATGCCTTTTCTCCCGGCCGTTCCCCAGTTTCATAATCCACTAACACCACCCATGATGATTTTGCAGAAAACTCAAACTGATCTGGTGGAATGATTTTATCTTGATGATAAAGCCTGAGCTGTGCAGCTAATTGAGGACGCTCAGTTGTATTTTCATTTTTAACCAGATGATGTAGATGACTAATCAGTCCCTGCATATTTTCACTATTTCTTCCCAGCCAAAAGAATCGTGAAATCAACCACGCTTCCTGTGCCGGGTATTGTTCTAATAGCGATGCCATCCACTGCTCTGTCGATAACGCAGGATCTGGATGCTGCATTAATTTGTCAGGGGGCTCATTTAAAATGGGGTGACTGTTCAAACTTGACGCCCCCATAAGACGCTGATCGCTATGCAATGCGATAAGATTTTTTAGCAGACCTTTTTTGATATTTTCCATCAGCTGGTTGGCTGTTTCACCAAACACGCCGCCCGCGAAGACTAAATCTGACTGTTTTAATAAAGCGGCTTGTTGATTTACGCTTAAGTCTTGCCACTGTTCGGTCGTGCGTATTTGCACTGACGTGGAGGAATGAGAGGGGTGTTTTAAAAACTCATGCGCACCAGACACCACTTCCGGTACATTTCGTGGTGTGACAATCAGCAATAATTGCTCGGCCAGGACTGATGAAGAAAAAAGAAAAAGAATGAAACAAAGAATAAGTCGGTTAAACACAGCGCTATCCATCGATATATAAAAACACTGAGTTATCAAACCACGTCGGAAAGATCAGACACCGCTTAATAACTCAAAGATGATTCGCCATTAAACGGTTTCCCGCTCCAACTGCACACCCCGGCCATCGGATAATAACGTTTTCATGGCAGATATCCTGGCTCACGCTTCAACATTTCCAACTCACCTTCCCGAAATCGATCGATTTCAGTGGTTTTACATCATCGTTGTCAGAAACTTCACGTATACAGTTGCGGGGACAGCTTCGGTTAAGAATTCCCTTTTAACTCTGCTAAGAGACCATAAAAATCAGAATTATACGTACTTACCCGAGTAACAACCACGGTTTGGTGACGCAGACAATCTTGCGAACAAGAATAATGCACAAAATAAAGATAGACAGCCCAAATAGTGATGGCTAATATCCAACTGAGACTCAATGTTTAATCAGGATGCTCGCCCTCTATTTCAATGAAAACAACAAAAGGAAGATAAAGGATGTTGAAGGAATTCAAAGAGTTTGCAATGCGCGGCAATGTGTTAGATATGGCCGTGGGGATTATCATCGGTGGTGCGTTTGGCACCATTGTGAAGAGTTTGGTAGCCGACGTAATTATGCCACCTATTGGTCTATTACTGGGAGGTGTCGACTTTTCAGACTTATTTATCACGTTAAAAGAAGGTACTGTGGCAGGTCCATATGCCACCTTGGCAACAGCTCAGGAAGCTGGTGCTGTAGTGATTAGTTATGGCGTCTTTATTAATGCGGTCATCAGCTTTTTGATCGTCGCCTTTGCTGTTTTTCTGTTGATTCGTTCGGTCAATAAAATGCAACGTGAAAAAGAAGCAGAACCTGCACCTGCAGAAGCCACCAATAAAGAATGTCCAAGATGTTACTCAACCATTCTTATCAAAGCGACGCGTTGTCCACACTGTACATCAGAACTCGTATAAACAAAAAAGCCCCGACCAAATGGCCGGGGCTTTTTTAGCACTAAAGACTGAGGGATGATTACATCATGCCGCCCATGCCAC
>NZ_DDNT01000015.1:22198-117378 GCF_002341285.1 Methylophaga sp. UBA2513
ATGCCGCCCATGCCACCCATGCCGCCCATATCAGGCATTGCAGGTGCATCTTCTTTTGGCAGTTCAGCGATCATCGCTTCTGTTGTCAGCATCAGGCCAGCAACGGAACCTGCATTTTGTAATGCAGTACGAGTGACTTTAGTTGGGTCAAGAATACCCATATCAATCATATCGCCGTATTCACCTGTTGCCGCGTTGTAACCATAGTTACCTTTACCTGCAACAACTTCATTCAAGATAACAGATGCTTCAGCACCCGCGTTTGTAGCGATTTGACGTAAAGGCTCTTCCATTGCACGACGCGCAATTTTGATACCCATGTCTTGATCATGGTTGTCACCACGCAGTTCGCCCAGAGAGCTTTCTGCACGAACAAGAGCAACACCACCACCAGCGACGACGCCTTCTTCAACCGCAGCACGAGTAGCATGCAACGCATCTTCAACGCGTGCTTTCTTCTCTTTCATTTCCATCTCGGTAGCCGCACCAACACGGATAACAGCAACACCGCCAGCTAATTTAGCGACACGTTCTTGCAGTTTTTCTTTGTCGTAGTCAGAAGAAGATTCAGCGATTTGTGTGCGAATTTGTTCAACACGTGCTTGGATTTCATCTGCACGGCCAGCACCATCAACGATAGTGGTATTTTCTTTGCTGACAGTGATTTTCTTCGCTTGACCTAAGTGATCCAAAGTCACTTTTTCCAGGCTCAGACCGACTTCTTCAGAAATCACAGTACCACCAGTCAGAACAGCGATATCTTCTAACATCGCTTTACGACGGTCACCAAAGCCAGGCGCTTTAACAGCACAGACTTTCACGATACCGCGCATATTGTTCACAACCAGTGTGGCTAAGGCTTCACCTTCCACATCTTCAGAAACGATCAATAATGGACGGCTAGATTTCGCGACAGCTTCTAGAGTTGGCAGCAAATCACGGATGTTTGAGATTTTTTTGTCGAATAACAGCACATACGGATCTTCCAGTTCTGCTGTCATAGTTTGTTGGTCGTTAACAAAGTATGGAGACTGGTAGCCACGATCAAACTGCATACCTTCAACGACGTCTAATTCGTTTTCAAAGCCGCTACCGTCTTCAACGGTGATAACGCCTTCTTTACCGACTTTTTGCATGGCTTCAGCAATAATTTTACCGATTGAAGCGTCAGAGTTAGCTGAAATAGTACCGACTTGAGCAATCGCTTTATCATCATCACATGGTGATGACATAGTACGCAGTTGTTCAACCGCAGATTGAACTGCTTTGTCGATACCACGTTTCAGATCCATGGGGTTCATACCAGCAGTAACGGCTTTCATACCTTCACGCAGAATAGCTTGTGCTAGAACTGTCGCTGTAGTTGTACCGTCACCAGCAGCATCAGAAGTGTGCGAAGCCACTTCTTTTACCATTTGGGCGCCCATGTTTTCGTATTTGTTTTCCAGTTCGATTTCTTTCGCGACTGAAACACCGTCTTTCGTGACGGTAGGTGCACCGAAGCTTTTATCTAAAACAACGTTGCGACCTTTTGGTCCCAGTGTGACTTTTACTGCGTTAGCCAGTGTATTCACACCTTTAACCATTAACTGACGTGCGTCTGCACCAAATTTGACTTCTTTAGCAGCCATTGTAGTTATTCCTCTTATTCTTTAATAAAGCAAATGAATCCAGGGATTAGCCTTCGATAACAGCAACAATGTCATCTTCACGCATGACTAACAGTTCTTCACCGTCAACCTTAACTTCAGTACCGGCATATTTGCCAAACAGTACTTTGTCACCCACTTTTACCGCCAAAGGGCGAACTTCGCCTGAATCTGTAACCTTGCCATCACCTGCAGCAAGAATTTCACCGCGAGATGGTTTTTCTGCGGCGTTATCAGGGATAACGATACCGCCAGCGCTCATTGTTTCTTCTTCCATGCGACGAACAATCACACGATCATGAAGGGGACGAAGATTCATCTGTATTTCCTCCGAAAAAATGTCTATTAATGACTAACTTAAATTGTAGGGAACTCATAGAATGGGGTTACAAAACCCGCTTTCAAGGGGGCTAAGCAAAAAAATTTAAAAATTTTTATCGAAGATGATGTTTATCATCGTCATCGACCACTTCCCCATCAATCACATCACCTTCACGATAATCTGATCGATAGCGTTGTTGTGAAAAAGCATCACCACGCTTTTGTGTGTAAAAAATACGACTATTCTTGGCTAATTGTTTAATCACACTCTGCCTGACGGCTGGCACTAGTAGCAAAAAACCAAAGGTATCGGTGACAAACCCGGGCGTTAGTAACATCGCCCCAGCGATAACCAAGCACACCCCTTCCAACATCTCTGTGGCAGGAATTTGGCCGCTGGCCATGGAGCTTTGTGCTCGTTGTAATGTTTGAAAACCTTGTAAACGAAGTAAAAACGCACCTAGAACAGCGGTGGCCACCACCATAAATATAGTCGGTAATGCACCAATCACATCGCCAACCTGTATCAACACATAGATTTCAACGATGGGGATAATTAAAAAAATCAGTAATAAAATTCGAAACATAGGACGTCCAAAGGCATAGTTATATAGATGGATATTGGTGCGGTTTTCCTTATTTCAAGGCCTGATCGCCATTGTCGCTTAAATACAACAAAAGTCAGCTTTTGTATCAATGTCACAAAACTGTAACGTTTTCTTCATCATGCTGAAACATAACAAGCCTAAGGTGTGCGGGACTTCGGCTCTTACCGAATTGATAAACCAACCTAGAGGATAGTCCCTTGAAATTGAAAACAACATCTTTATTAATTGCCGGTACCTTGTTTGGTGCAGCAATGTTGCCTGCTCAGGCAAACAACGAAGCGATGGCTGACCTGTTAAAAGTCCTTCGTGACAAAGGCACCATCAGTGCAGAAGACTACAACATGCTGAAAAACGCTGCAGCAGCTGATCAAGAAAAAACTGAAGCTGCTCAAGCTGAAGTGAAAAAACAAGTCGCTGAAGCAACTGCAGATATGCCAAAAATTACCACTGATGGCAAGTTAGTTGTTGCAGACAGAGAAGGTAACTGGGAATTCCAACCTATCGGTCGTGTGATGTGGGATGCCATCTCTGTAGACAATGATGGTTTATACGATGGTACTGCAGGTGTAGGTGATAACGAAGGTCGAGGAACTGAATTACGTCGTGCACGTTTGGGTTTCCAAGGTTCGATTTATGACTGGAGCTACAAATTTGAAGCTGACTTTGCTGGCGGTGATGCATCAATTAAAGATGCTTATGTTGGTTACGGCAACAAACTAAACGACAGCACCAAATGGGGTGTAAAACTTGGTCAATCTCACATAGCTTTTGGTTATAACACTAAAGCTAGCTCTAAATACATGAGCTTTATTGATCGCCCATTCTATGCTGATTCAGCTTTATCACCTGCTCGTGAGAGTGGTGTTGCATTCCAGTTGAATGACAAAGATTATCGTTGGTTATTAGCATCATCTTTAACAAGCGGTGAAATCGACGGTGGTGAAACTGATGTAGATGATGCAGATACATGGGCAGTTCGCGGTTCATTCGTACCATTTATGCAAGACAGCAAACACATGTTACAAGTTGGTTTGGGTTATTTGAACCGTGGTAACGGTGATGGTTCATTCCGCTACCGTCAACGTGCTGTTAGCCACATTACTTCAGAGCGTCCAATTGACACTTCTGTAGCAGATTATGATGGCTCAAAAGCATTCACAGCTGATGTTTTAGGTATCTACGGCCCATTCCACGCTTTAGCTGAATACGTAGACTACACAGCTGAAAGTAACTCAAACTCAGATCAAGAATTCACTGGCTATTCAGTTGAAGCTGGTTACTTCCTGACGGGTGAATCTTACAAGTGGAAAAAAGGTTATAACTCTGGCGTTTCACCTAAATCTCCATATGGTGCGTGGCAGTTAGTTGCTCGCTTTGAAAACATTGAAACCGAAGGTTTAGTCGGCGGAAGTGTACAAACTGAAGACGAAGCAGATAAATTTACATTGGGTGTGAACTACATTCCACGTAAAAATATTCGTTTAATGCTGAACTACGACAAAGTTACCGATCTGACTGTCGATGGCGCAAGTTCAGATGCAGAACCATCTGCACTTAAATTCCGTGCGCAAGCATTCTGGTAGGTCTTAACACTGGAAAGCACTGATAAAAGCCTCACCCCAGGGTGGGGCTTTTTTCTGATTAGGAGATATTAGCAAGAGAAGATAAGACGATGACACAAGAAGAATTACACCACTATCACTCATTACAGGAAATTCTCAGTCATGGACGTCTGACAGCTCTGTTTCAACCCATTATATCTCTACACAACCAACAGATTTTTGGTTATGAGGCACTGATTCGTGGTCCGTCTGATGGCCCACTCCATTCGCCTGTGACCTTATTTGATACTGCTCTCAAGCATGATTGTTTGGCTGAGCTGGATTTACTCTGTCGAGAAACGGCGATCAAACGCTATGGTCAACTCGGCCTGAAAGAAAAACTCTTTATCAACACCACGCCTGTCGCCCTTCTGGATAACAATTATCCACATGGATTGACTTTACAATATGTTGAAATGGCGGGCTTATCAGCAGAACAAGTCATCATTGAGCTCACTGAACAGTATCCGATTGATGACTATGAATTAATGCGAACAGCCACCGAACATTATCGCGATATGGGTTTTTCGATTGCGATTGATGATTTGGGTGCGGGCTATTCTGGCTTACGCACCTGGTCTGAACTCAAGCCTGATTTTGTCAAACTGGACCGCCACTTTATGCAGAATATTCATGAAGATCGGCAAAAGCGCCAATTTGTGCAGTCCATGATTGATATTGCTCAAAGTATCGGCTGCCAGGTGATTGGTGAAGGCATTGAAGTTCGTCAGGAATATATCACCGCACAAAGTCTGGATATGCGCTTTGTACAAGGCTATTACTTTGGCCGTCCTAATCGTAATCCACAAAAAGAACTCGATAACAGTCTGTTTGCCCAACGCAAAGAAACAACGATACAACGAACAGGTCGTCCAAGAGCGAATACCCTTGTTAGCAGCTTGCTGACAGATTTAGATCCGGTCAGACATAACGATACCATTGAGCACATTTCTGATCGTTTTCAGAAAGCGTTAAAACTGAATGCGTTGCCGGTTGTTGATGATAATAATCGTGTCGTGGGTATCATGTGGCGCGATGATTTTATGACACTTTACGCCAGCCGTTTTGGTCGTGAACTGTACGGAAGAAAACCCATAAAAGACTTTATGGATAAAAATCCCATCGTCGTTGAAACTGAGCTGCCATTGAAAAAACTCAGTTATCAAATCACCAGCCAGGAAGCACATCACCAGCACAGTGCCTTCGTCATAACGGAGCAAGGCCGCTATCGCGGTGTAGGTAGTTTGATGGACTTGCTACGTCAGATTACCGATATGCAAATCACCATGGCTCGCCATGCCAACCCGCTGAGTGGTCTGCCAGGAAATGTGCCATTAAGTGAGCATACCCGTGAGATTATCGAGCAAAATAGGGATGTCACTGTCTGCTATTTTGACTTGGATAACTTCAAACCCTACAACGACATTTATGGTTACGGTAAAGGCGATAAAGTGATTAGCCTCACAGCTAAAACGTTAACTGAACATGTCGACCAGGAGATCGACTTTGTCGGGCATGTGGGTGGCGATGATTTTATCATCTTGTTTGAAAGTAAAGACTGGCGACACCGTTGCCAAAAGATTCTGGAAGCATTTGAGGCACTTTACCCACAGCTATACAATTTGCGTCATCTGCAACAAGCAGGCATCAATGCGGTTGATCGCCATGGCAATGAAACCTTTTATTCACTGCTTAGCTTATCGATAGGTGCTGTGCGCATTTTAGACTTCCCGAATATCCAGGCAGAGATTGATCTGACCGAATATGCCAGCAAAGCAAAATCAATGGCTAAGCGAATCGCTGGAAACAGCCTCTATCAGCTAGAGGCGACAGAAAAAAATATGAGTAATCAGAAACCGAAGATACGCTTGGTCACGGAGAAATAAACGGCTTAAACTGCCGCTTCGTAAGCAACCTGTTCGAGTACAAACTCGACACGCTGACGAACTTTCTCACGTGTTTCGCGGAAGATGGCCATCACTTCCTCTTCACTACCCCGCAGCTTGGCCGGATCAGGCAAAGGCAGATGCACCTTAACTGTATGCGGGCTGAGTAGAGGGCACTGCTCTTCAGCGTTATCACATAGTGTGACTAACAAATCTGCCCATTCCAGCATTTCACCATTCACACGAATTGATTCCTGCTGAGAAATATCAATGCCGACTTCAGACATAATTTTGATGGCACGTTGGTTTTGTCCATGTGCTTCAATACCAGCCGATTTAATTTCAATTTCTTCGCTGGCCAAAGCTCTTGCCCAACCCTCAGCCATTTGTGAACGACACGAATTGCCAGTACACAAAAACATGACTCTAATCTTTTCCATTTCTAACCCTTTCTTTATAGCAGGCCGACCTTAACAAACCAATATGACAACGCCGTTACGGCAACATAACATTCTGATTTATTGTTAATTCCTAATTCAGACTTGAAGCGAACAGCATCGCTTCTGTTAAAATGCCTGTTTATCAAAGAATAAAGACGTCCATTGTGAAAAAACTGATCGCACACATCCTCATCTCAGCGGCACTGTTGACTCCCGTCCTTGCTCAAGCTCAAACCACACGTTACGTATCTGATAAGCTCGAAATCACCATGCGGAATGGTCAAGGCGTGAAGTTCAATATCCGTAAAATGCTCGAGTCTGGTACACGACTCGAAGTACTGGAAACGGATCCAGCAGGTTATTCAAAAGTCAGAACGACAGATGGCGTTGAAGGCTGGGTGTTAACCCGTTATCTGACCAACACACCGAGTGCTCGTGACCAACTTGAAGCCAGTCAAAAGCGTGTGGCCAATTTAGAACTTGAAATCGCTAAATACAAAGAAGAAATTTCATCACTCAGTAATCAAAATTCTGACGTTGATACACAAAACATGTCGTTGAAAGAAAAATCACAACGTTTGAGCAAAGAACTGGACGACCTCCGTCGTACCGCGTCAAATGCTGTGGCTTTAGATAATGAAAACCGCCAGCTAAAAGAAAAGCTGCAAGAAATTGATCATGAGAACCAGTCATTAGTCATCGAAAACAATGCCTTAAAAGATAACAGTACCCGAAGCTGGTTCCTTATTGGCGCCGCTGTTTTATTCGCAGGTATCTTGTTAGGCATCATCCTACCGCGCCTAAAAGTTCGGAAAAAGGATAGCTGGGGCAGCCTCTGATAACAGATTATTATCTCGTCAATAAAAAAGGACGCATCGAGCGTCCTTTTTTTGTTTCATACAACCAGTCTATCAAGCACGTTTTTTGTGTCCATCTCTCAGATGAGACAAGCCTTCTCCAGCTAAAGAGCCACCATCAATCTGATACGCCTTACCAAAGCCTTTCACATAACGGCCACCGATAGGATTCAGCTTAAATAACTTAAAGTCACTCAATTGACTTAAGTTTTGTATGCGATCGCCATGACGATCGGTTAAACACTGAATACCCACATCCCAGTCTGCAGAATCGACAGGCAATAGTTCTGTGGTCACATTGTACTGAACACGAAGACGAGCAAATAACTCCGCAGCAGAATCTTCATCTTCAATAATTAATACTGAAGCTCTAGGGTGATGCTGCAAGTTTTTAGCGTGAACTGCGATTTCACTGATTAATACATATAAACAATCTTCTCCCACCGCGAAGGGCGCGTAGGAAGCATAAGGTTCATCTTCTTCGGTTAATGAGGATAGCAGCAAACTTTTTCTGCTGTTGACCATCGCCATAATCTCTTGACTGATTTTCTCTTCTAACCCTTTATTATTCATTACTCTATTCTCACTGATATTGTTGTTGCATGGCCAGAAAACGTTGTTTTTGTTCTGCTAACAACTCGCCTTTTTCATCTCGGCCAAGAAAGACTTTAAAAATCACCTCGCCCTCGGCATTTTCAAAAACAAACGCGTAACTCTCTCGGCCACGGTGCTGTTTATCTTGAAAACGAATATGGTTTACTAACTTAAGATTTAAGTGTCCATGAAAGCCTGGCACCGGACCTGATAAATTATAAAAACCTTCCGCTACAGAGCCTTTCGGAAAAGGCCCCATAAACTCAAACACACTGCCGCCATGCAATACGATGGTCGTCATAGTACCCCAATCAGCCAGTTGCTCGAGTAATGCTTGAGCCTGCTCACCTGGCATTGTTACTTCATTAGACATAGCTGCTCCTTAAAAATCATACTTCACGCCAAGACGAATATCTTTGCCCGGCATATAGAGTTGTTGAAATGCGACACGATAGTGTTGATCAGTCAAATTATTCACAGTCAGATCAATCGTTAAGTTTTTAACATCTTTCGATGTCCAGCTTGTGTAGAGATCCACTAATGTATAGTGCTCATAGTCAGTATTGATATCATTCGGTCGATGCTTCTGACTTTCAATCCGCGTTAGCCTCAAACCTGTTTTGAGGGTATTTTTAAGCCAAGCATTATTCATATCCAATACCCATTTATCTGCAGGGATTGTCGAGATGGCTTCTCCCGTATTCTTATCTTGCCCCCTGGTTTGGCCATAACTCAATAGGGCATTGAATGTATTCAATTGATAATTCATGGCTAGCTCAAAACCTTGCAACTCTGCCTTATCAATATTTCTGTAATAGGTATTACCTGGATTGGGAATAGGGAAAAAGACCGGGTCATCAACTCGTTGTTCGATGAAGTTATCTACATCGTTATGGAAAATATTAGCGTTTAACGTTAATGAATCAGACGATTTC
Organism: Methylophaga sp. UBA2513; assembly: GCF_002341285.1. Classification (NCBI taxonomy): domain Bacteria; kingdom Pseudomonadati; phylum Pseudomonadota; class Gammaproteobacteria; order Thiotrichales; family Piscirickettsiaceae; genus Methylophaga; species Methylophaga sp. UBA2513. The sequence goes on from NZ_DDNT01000015.1 coordinate 31,090, forward strand.
AACACATCAGGCATTGTATATTGAGTCATTAACTCCCAGTTTTGAGACTCTTCTGGCTTCAAATCCGAGTTTGGAAGGAAGGTATTACAAAATCCTGGCCCCATACAAAAGTGCGTTCCAGATGTATAGAGCTCTTCGGATGAGGGTGCTCTAAAAGCTTCATCATAACGTAATGTGACATTTAACAGATCGGTTGGCTGCCAAACTAAAGCAGCAGATGGAGAAAACGCATTATCACTGTGTTCTTCGTTTAAGTTTTCTGCTTCTGTTTTGAAATAATCATAGCGTGCGCCTAACTCCACATGCCACTTCTCTGCTACAGGAAGATGAATCTCTGAAAAGGCCCCCCATACATCGGTCGTTGCCGTTGGCGGTAATGGCCTATCGACACCACCGCGATCTGCATTTAATTTATCCTGATATCCATCCACCCCGTAGATAACAGCTATGTCACCAAACTCACTACGGTTATGAATATTCATTCCCACTGTCCGAATTTCAGTGTCATCAAAGCGTCCATCCGAAGTCCGACTTTCATCCATTTTAGTACGATCCCAATACAAAGTAAGCTTGGTATTCAACAACGGGTTGTTAGGATTGTATTGATAGTCAAATGACGCTTGATCTGTCTGCGTTTTTCTATCTATCAAGAAGTTTGATGTGGAAACATCTGCTGCCCCATTTGATGGAATGCCACCGTAATTGTACGAGCGACGAAAGTTAAATGTCGCCATCTGATCGTTATCGATAAACCAGTCCAGCTTAGCTAACACACCTTTGTCGCGATTTGCTGAGTTTTGCAGATCATCGCCATTCCCCAGTTCCAAGTCATTGCCATCACGATAGTAACCCGATAGCAGAAAATCAACATTGCCAAAACGACTAGCCAAAGCACCGGTTGTTGTCCACTTATCACCGTTTGATTGATAACCTTGTTTCACAAAGCCGCCCAGATTATCTCCATCCAAGAGATCAGCCGCATGAATAGTATTCTGTGACACAACACCACCTAACGCACCTGACCCCCATAAAGAACTGCTCGGCCCTCGAAGTACCTCAACATTTTTTAAGAGTGATGGGTCTAAAAAATACGTAGGTCGATGACCTGATTCAAAATTCTGTCTAACCCCATCAATCAATTGCAAAACACGGTTTCCACCCAAGCCACGGATATTGACTCCCTGAACTTGTTCACGAGGGCCACCAGTTAATGTGACATTAGGTAAATAGTTAATAACTTGAGGAACAGAAGTGGCTTGTTGTCGTGCAATATCATCCTGACTGACGACACTGATGTTACGGCTTGCACTATCACCGTCAGTGTTTCTTGTTGCTGTGATAGTGATTTCATCGAGGCTTTGTTCCGCAGCGATGGCTGCGCCACCGCTTACTGTTAATAAAACAGGCACCTGCATTAGCAAGGCTAACTTTCTTAATTTCATCGTAATTGTTCCTGACTTAAAAAATATGTCGAGAAAATTACCACTTAACGATAATGAGATCAATTATCATTTACATATAGATTAACAATTTATCAGATATCAAGTAGAATGCGATTCGTTGTGTATGCCCATTTCACTTTAACTAACATATCGACTGAACTTTTTATGATGAAGAATAAAAGAATCCCTTCTCTTTTCTGCGCTCTATGGCTTTTAATGCTGACTTTGCTCACAGCCCCAAGCAGCTATGCGGACTCTAATAATTCCCGCCTGGTCAGTGTTGACGGCAATGCCACTGAGATTTTGCTCAACCTGGGATTGGAAGAGCATATTGTGGCTGCAGACTTAACCAGTCAGCCCTTGTTATCTCAGCCAGTTGAGAATTTAGGTTACCATCGGACATTATCAGCAGAAGGATTGCTCCAGTTACATCCTGATTTAGTTATCGGTAGCAATCATATGGGGCCAGCCCCCACTATCGCGGCCCTCAAAAAAGCACATATTCATGTACTCCAACTTGATAGTCCAACGACATTGGAGCAGCTTGAAACAAATATAACGCTGTTAGCATCTCGGCTAAATGCAGAATCAGCAGCGCAAACACTTATCGAACAGCTTCAAATAAGGCAGTCAGCCTTGCTAGAGAAACAGCTCGCACACAAGCCAACTGTAGTATTTCTGCTCGATATTGGTGAGCGTGGTTTATCCCAAGCGGGCAGTGACACCACTGGCGATGCACTCATAAAACTACTGGGCGGTAAAAATATCAGCCAGTTTAGTGGTTACAAATCCATCTCAGTTGAAGCTTTATTAGCCGTCAACCCGGATATTATTCTGGTTGGTAGTCGTTCTGACAGCTTGGATAGCGCTAACAAGCTCGTCAAACGTCAGCCATTACTGCAACATAGCCAAGCGGCTAAAAATAATCAGATAGTGAGTGTGAATGCAGCGACCTTAATTGCCGGGCTCAGCCTCGGTGCTCTGGCGGAAGCTGAACGACTGGCAGATAAACTCTACTAGCCATCGACTCGTGACTATGCCCTACCAATCGCTATTCCGAAAGCTGGCGTGGCCAGTTCTGATCAGCCTGCTTGTCATCGGTATTATTTTATCTCTGACATCTGGCCCCATGAAGTTATCAAGCTGGCAGAGTTTGTTAACTGTCTGGGACGGTTTATTCCATACCGATCTTAGCCGTCTAAATGACTATGAGAAGGTCGTTATCTGGGATCTTCGCTGGCCTCGTACGCTGCTAGCTTTGTTTATTGGCGCCTTATTGGCCATCTGTGGCGCCGTCACACAAGGCTTGTTTCGAAACCCTTTGGCTGATCCAGGCATCATTGGTGTGTCTTCTGGTGCAGGGCTTGGGGCGGCACTTGCCATCGTAATATTTCCCGTAAGTTTCTCAGTTTTTGCCACACCTGTAGCGGCTTTTGTGGGTGGGTTAGTCACCAGTTTATTAGTGTATCGACTGGCCCAATCCAGCCAAGGAAATACTTCCGTGCTTATTCTGTTATTAGCCGGGGTCGCGGTCGCCGCATTTACCGGTGCCGTGATTGGTTTTCTAACATTTATTGCCAATGATCAGGCATTACGCGATTTAACTTTATGGGGCATGGGTTCCTTAAATGGCGCCACACCTTTTATGTTGTGGTTATGTGCTGGCTGTTGCCTGTGCTTGATACTTTTCTATCAGTATTACGCCAAAGCCCTGAATGCCTTATTGCTGGGTGAAGCTGAAGCGGCACATTTAGGCATCCATACTGAACAACTCAAACGCCAACTCATCATTGCGACAGCGATTGGCATTGGTATTGCCGTCTCTGCCTCAGGCATTATTGGCTTCATCAGTTTGGTTGTGCCTCATCTAATACGTATGACATTAGGCCCAGATCACACACGCCTATTACCTTTATCTGCCATTGCAGGGGCGGCCCTGTTATTACTGGCTGATGTGGGAGCACGGGTCTGGCTCGCTCCAGCCGAACTTCCGGTTGGCTTAGTGACAGCATTGATTGGCGCACCCTTTTTTGTTTTTCTTCTATTACAGCAACGTCAGCGCTTAAGTACATTGTAGGATGACGATGACCAGTTTAACTTTAAATCATCTCAACATTGCTCATGGTGGACGCTCCATTCTCCATATCGAGCATGCTGATGTTGAGCCGGGCGAGTTTATTGCCGTGCTGGGCCCTAATGGCGCAGGAAAAACCAGTTTATTTCGTGCCATTACTAGCGAGTGGAAACCTAGCTCAGGTCATGTTTTTTTGCATGATAAAAATGTAAATGAATGGTCTCGTCGAGAGCGTGCGAAACACTTAGGTATTTTGCCCCAATCATCACAATTAACCTTTCCCTTTAGTGCAAGTGAAGTCGTGGCAATAGGTGCGACGCCGCTGTCTCTATCTGCTGATGAGTTAGCTCAGCAAACACGATTTTGGATGGAAAAAACCGATACCTGGCAATTTGCAGATCGCTTTTTTACCAGTCTCTCTGGTGGAGAGCGGCAACGCGTGCAGCTAGCGCGAATATTACTCCAGGTATCACAAGCCGAAAAACCACCTGTTGTTTTGTTGGATGAACCCACATCAGCACAAGACTTAGGTCAACAGCATCATTTATTACAACTCGTTCGTCAGCTTAGTCATGAATCACAATTCTCGATCGTGGCCATTTTGCATGATCTTAACCAAGCAACGCGTTATGCCGATAAGATTTGGTTGCTAAATCAGGGTAAAATGTTTGCTCAAGGTTCACCACAGGCGATATTAACACCTGATACCGTCAGTGCGGTCTGGGGTTATGTTCCTGAGAAACTGATCACTCAAGCAGGAAACAACGTTCTAATTTAATGACTTTATATGACTGACAAAAGCAGCTATGAGCTGAGCGGCATCCTCAAGCAAGCCCTTCTGTACAAAAAGCATCTCGTCAAAGCCAATATCATCGCGCTTCTGGCGACACTCTGTGCCGTGCCTGTTCCTCTATTATTGCCTCTGATGGTTGACGAAGTGTTACTTGAAGAGCCAGGCCCAACCGTCGCCTTTATTCAGCAATTCAGTCCCGATAGCTGGCATGGTCCGGTTTTATATATTTTGGCTGTGTTGTTATTTACATTGGTATTACGTGTGGCATCGGTCATTTTGAATGTGGCTCAGTCACGTTATTTCACCCTTATTGCCAAACGCATCACCTTCAGGATTCGTCAAAAACTGATTAAACGGCTGGGTAGAATTGCCATCAGCGAATATGAAACTCGAGGTAGCGCCGGCATTGCCTCACATTTTGTTACCGATATTGAAGTGATTGATAATTTTATCGGCAATACCATCAGTCGATTTATCGTAGCAACGCTGAGTATTATTGGTACAGCAGTGATATTGCTGTTTTTACACTGGCAACTGGCATTATTAATTTTGTTTATGAATCCGCTGGTGATCTATTTCACTATGGTGGTGGGTAAACACGTCAAGGAGCTTAAAAGGAAAGAAAATTCTGCTTTTGAAATCTTCCAACAAAGCTTGACCGAAACATTAGATGGTATTCAGCAAATACGTACTGCTAACCGAGAAAAACACTATCTGCTTCGCGTCATTGATAACGCACGTCACGTTAGAAACCATGCCTCAGAGTTTGCCTGGAAAAGTGATGCCGCAAACCGTTTTTCATTTGTGATCTTCCTGTTTGGCTTTGATGTATTCAGGGCTGTCAGTATGTTTATGGTGATTTTCTCTAATTTAAGTATTGGTGAGATGTTCGCTGTCTTTGGTTACCTCTGGTTTATGATGAGTCCGGTACAAGAGATTCTGAATATTCAATATTCTTTTTATTCTGCCAGCGCAGCGGTTTCACGGCTGAATAGTCTGTTCAGCATGCATGAAGAAGTGCGTTACCAAAACGACGTAAATCCATTTGTAGATGGACAACCCAGCAGTATTCGCATTGAGAACCTGCACTTTAAATACGGCGATAATAATAAAGTGCTCAGCGGCGTATCCCTGAATATCCAAGCAGGTGAAAAAGTCGCACTGGTCGGTGCTAGTGGTGCCGGAAAGTCTACCTTAGTCAATGTGTTATTAGGTTTATATCCAGCTGATGATGGCATGGTATTTTTTAATGATGTACCCGTGAGTAAAATTGGCCTGGACACGGTTCGTGAGCACGTATCCACAGTCTTACAAAGCCCCGCTTTGTTTAATGATACCGTGCGTCAAAACATTACGATGGGACGTCAATATTCTGATGATGCTATCTGGGAAGCTATTCGTATCGCACAGATAGAAACCGTCATCCAAGACCTTCCAGAACAATTGGATACCATCATAGGCCGTGATGGCGTGAAATTATCGGGTGGACAACGTCAACGTCTGGCAATTGCACGTATGGCTTTGGTGAATCCAAGCGTGGTTGTTTTGGATGAAGCCACTTCAGCCTTAGATAGTGATACCGAATTTCAACTGCATAATGCTTTAGAGCAGTATCTGGAAAATCGGACAACCATTATTATCGCTCACCGTCTCAGCGCCGTGAAACAAGCCGATCGCATTATCGTATTTGACGGTGGAGAAATTATTGCGGAAGGCGACCATGATTCATTGATTAATCAGGACGGTTTGTACCAAAAACTTTACGCACAACAGATATAAAAAAGCCCGGATAAACCGGGCTCATTTATTTTCTATCGACGCTTGAGTTGTTCAACATCCCGAACAGCCCCTTTCGCCGCTGAGGTAGTCAATGCGGCATAGGCCTGAAGAGCTAGGCTCACTTCACGCTCACGCCCAACGGGTTTCCAGGCATCATCGCCTTTCGCTTCCATAGCGGCACGACGATGCGCCAGCTCTTCGTCGCTTATCTCAACATTGATCTTACGGTTAGGAATATCGATATGGATGATATCGCCTTCCTCCACCAAGCCAATATTCCCGCCTTCCGCCGCTTCAGGTGAAGCATGACCAATAGATAAACCCGATGTACCACCGGAGAAACGTCCATCAGTTAATAAGGCACAGGCTTTACCTAAACCTTTAGATTTCAGGTAGCTGGTGGGATACAGCATTTCCTGCATGCCTGGTCCACCTTTTGGTCCTTCATAGCGAATGAGGACAACATCACCTTCTTTGATATCCCCTCTTAAAATAGCTGCGACAGAGTCATCTTGAGACTCAAAAATGCGTGCCGGACCAGAGAAAGTCAGAATAGACTCATCCACACCGGCCGTTTTCACAATACAACCATCTTCAGCTAAATTGCCATACAACACGGCCAAGCCGCCATCTTTACTATAAGCATGTTCGACATCACGAATACAGCCGTTTTCACGATCCAAATCCAGCTCTGGCCAACGGCAGTTCTGACTGAAGGCTTCCTGTGTTGGAATACCAGCAGGACCGGCGAGATAACGTGTTAATGCAGGCTCGTAGTCTGTGCGTTTGACATCCCATTGTTTTAAACCTTCACCCATGGTTTTGCTGTGAACTGTGGGCGCATCAGTATGCAATAAACCACCAGCCGCTAATTCACCAAGAATAGAAATGACACCACCAGCGCGGTGTACATCTTCCATGTGGTATTTGTTGGTGGCAGGCGCGACTTTACATAAATTCGGAATTTTACGTGACATGCGATCAATATCAGCCATAGTAAAGTCGACTTTGGCTTCATTCGCCGCCGCTAATAAATGCAGCACGGTATTGGTTGAACCACCCATCGCAATATCTAGGGCAATGGCGTTTTCAAACGCCGCTTTTGTCGCAATAGATCGCGGTAAGACATCCACTTCATCATTCTCATAGTAGCGTTTAGCTAAATCGACGATGCGACGACCTGCTTCCAGAAACAGTTCTTTGCGATCCGCGTGTGTAGCAAGCAATGAACCATTGCCTGGTAATGATAGCCCCAAAGCTTCCGTCAGGCAGTTCATTGAGTTAGCTGTAAACATACCAGAGCATGAACCACAGGTTGGACAGGCACTACGCTCAACCTGTTCGACATCCGCATCACTGACATGCTCATCCGCTGCCTGCACCATGGCATCCACCAAATCCAGCTTGACGTCTTTACCAGCGAGTTTTGTTTTACCCGCTTCCATTGGTCCACCAGAAACAAAAATCACCGGAATATTGAGTCGCATAGCGGCCATTAACATGCCGGGTGTGATCTTGTCGCAGTTTGAAATACAAACAATGGCATCCGCGCAATGGGCATTCACCATATACTCAACAGAGTCGGCGATAATGTCGCGCGATGGCAAGCTGTAAAGCATGCCGCCATGTCCCATAGCGATACCATCATCCACGGCAATGGTATTGAACTCTTTTGCGACACCGCCCGCTTTTTCAATTTCGCGCGCAACCAGTTGGCCAAGATCTTTTAGATGAACATGTCCGGGAACAAATTGTGTAAACGAGTTTGCAATAGCGATGATAGGTTTATTGAAATCATCATCTTTCATTCCTGTCGCCCGCCACAGTGCGCGAGCGCCAGCCATATTTCTACCCGCGGTAGATGTTCTTGAACGATATTGAGGCATGCGAAATCTCTCCAAAATCTGTTTTGCCCCACGTAACCCTTAGATCACATGGTAATAATCTGATAAATTTTACACGACACTTGGCAAGCGTGCCGAGTCTGAGATAAAAAGAAACGAATGAACGACACTGTAAAGCCAGTTACACCACAAAACTTAGCCACCACAACCAGCTGGTTTCGTACCGCTGCGCCTTATATTCATAGTCATCGTGGCGCGACTTTTGTGATTGCTTTTGATGGTGAAACCATCGATAGCCAGGAATTCGAGCCCCTGCTCCATGATATCTCTATCCTGAATAGCTTAGGCATTAAATTGGTTCTAGTATACGGTGCCAGACCTCAGATTGAAGCAAGCTGTATCGAACAAAACATACCTGTTAGATATCACAATGGTTTGAGAGTGACCGATGATATCAGCTTGGTTATTGCCAAAGCAGCCATTGGTAAACTGCGCCTTGATATCGAATCGAAACTGTCCTTTGGGTTACCACATACGCCAATGGCCGATGCACGTATTCGTTGTATCAGTGGGAACTTGGTGATTGCCAGACCTGCTGGCATCATAGATGGTGTGGATCTGGGTCATACAGGTGAAGTGCGTCGTATTGATGCTGAAGGCATCAATCAACAATTGGGATTAGGTAATATTGTTTTGCTGCCCCCTCTGGGTTACTCCCTTACGGGCGAAAGCTTCAACGTTTCAGCTGAATCTATCGCGACAGAAGTGGCCACAGCATTGCGCGCAGATAAATTGATCTTTATTGGTCACAGTAACAAAACGATGCCCCGCGAGCTGACGGTGAATGAGGCAGAAAAAGCACTCAGCTCCCACCCTTCATTACATGCTGCGGTAAAAGCATGTAAAGCAGGCGTCACCAGAGTACATATTCTGGATAGAGCCATTAACGGTGTTTTATTACAGGAATTATTCAGCCGTGATGGTGCTGGTACGCTGGTAACGTCCACCTCTTTTGAAACCACAAGACAAGCAACGATTGATGATGTCGGCGGTATCCTGGAGTTAATTCAACCGTTAGAAGAAAAAGGAGTTGTCGTAAAACGTTCAAGAGAGTTACTAGAACGAGAGATCGATCATTTCACGGTCATGGAGCGTGATGGCAGTGTTGTAGCCTGCGCGGCACTTTACCCCTATCCTGATAATGATATGGCAGAACTTGCTTGCCTGGCGGTATCGAATCAATACCAGAGTCATGGTCGCGGTCAACAATTACTCGGGGTACTGGAGCAGTCAGCAAAAGCACAAGGCATCAATAATCTGTGCGTGTTAACCACTCAAACGGCGCACTGGTTTTTAGAGCATGGGTTCAAACCAGCAGAAATAGCGGATCTCCCCGTCGCAAAACAAGCGCTATACAATTACCAGCGCAAATCACGTGTGTTCAGAAAAGAACTGGATTAACGTCTTTTTTTGTTATTTAACTGACGTCGATATTCCGGAAATAATAATGGCGCAAATTCATGGAGTGCTTTTTCATAAACACGACGTTTGAAAAACACAATTTCGTCAACAGGCGTCCAGTAATCCACCCAGCGCCAATCATCGAACTCTGGTTTTTCATGCAGATTAAGCTTGACGTCTTCTTCCTTACCGGTAAAACGCATTAAAAACCAACGCTGCTTTTGGCCAATGCAAAGCGGTTTATTTCCATATCGCAGGTAACGTTTAGGTAAGCGGTAACGCAACCACCCTCGGGTCATTGCAATTAACTCAACATGCTCTGGCAATAAACCTACCTCTTCCGTAAGCTCACGATAAGCCGCCTGCTCAGGAGTTTCATGGGACTTGATCCCCCCCTGAGGAAACTGCCACGAATCATGTTGCGCACGTTGCGCCCACAACACCTGATTCTCTTCGTTGCAGAGTATGATCCCTACGTTAGGCCTGAAGCCATCTTTATCAATCACGACTGAAGTCTCTAGCTGGCTGAGCGCAATCGCCCCCAGCGGTTTATTCTCAATTAGCGATTAGATTATTAAAAGCACTGTCAGTATGCAATGCATTTTGACATACAATAGTCGCATTTTTGATTAAAACGGAGACTTTTCCAGCATCATGGCGTTGGCAATTTTTGATTTGGATAATACTTTATTGGCCGGTGATAGCGACTATTTATGGGGTCGTTACTTGTGTGAAAATAACATTGTAGACGAGAAGGCCTATCGGGCTAGCAATGATCATTTTCTTCAGGAATACATTAACGGCTCACTCGACATCTACGCATTTTTAGAATTTGTCTTTACACCTTACGCCAACCATTCCATGTCGGAATTAGAAGCTTGGCGCGCGGCCTATCTTGAAGAAAAAATTAAACCGATCATTTTGCCAGCGGGTATCGAGCTTATCGAAATGCATCGAGCCAAAGGCGATACATTACTCATTATCACCGCCACCAATAGTTTCCTGACTCAGCCTATTGCGGAGCTCCTGGGCATTGAACATTTAATTGGCACGGATCCAGAAATGATTGATGGCGCGTTTACCGGCAAAGTCTCAGGCACGCCCTCGTTTCAGCGTGGTAAAGTCGAGCGCTTGAAAATGTGGTTAAACCATCGGGATGAAACGATGGAGAACAGTACTTTTTACAGTGATTCTCATAACGATATCCCACTATTAGAACTGGTCGACACCCCTGTCGCCGTTGATCCCGATGAGAAGCTTGAAGCCTTTGCTAAGGAAAAAGGCTGGAAAATTCTCAGTTTGCGTTAATAATTGTTACAATTCATCGTTTTTTATCATTCACAATCAGGCCGTCATTATGGAATGGGAAGTTGTTATTGGGTTAGAGATTCATACCCAACTCGCCACCAAGTCTAAGATTTTCTCTGGTGCTGCTACAGCATATGGTGCAGAGCCGAATACACAAGCATGTGCCGTTGACCTGGGTCTGCCGGGCGTATTACCGGTACTCAATGCAGAAGCTGTCAGAATGGCGATTAAGTTTGGTCTTGCCGTTGATGCTGAGATTTCTGAACGTTCAGTCTTTGCCCGCAAAAATTACTTCTATCCTGACTTACCAAAAGGCTATCAAATCAGCCAATATGAATTACCCGTTGTCGGAAAAGGCCACATCAGTATCGAACTGGAGGATGGCTCTGAAAAAGTCATCGGTATTACTCGAGCTCATCTCGAAGAAGATGCTGGCAAATCACTACATGAAGACTTTGACGGTCAAACAGGCATTGATTTAAACCGAGCAGGCACACCGTTGTTAGAAATTGTGTCTGAACCTGATATGCGCAGCGCAAAAGAAGCGGTTGCTTATATGAGGAAAATCCACTCACTGGTTCGCTATCTTGAGATTTGTGATGGCAATATGCAGGAAGGTTCATTCCGCTGCGACGCGAACGTTTCAATTCGTCCTAAAGGGCAGGAAAAGTTTGGTACCCGTGCCGAGCTGAAAAACATTAACTCTTTCCGCAACGTTGAACGCGCTATTAATTACGAAGTTGAGCGTCAAATTGATGTGTTGGAGTCAGGTGGCGAAGTCATTCAGGAAACGCGTTTGTACGATGCCGACAAAAATGAAACGCGCGCGATGCGTAGTAAAGAAGAAGCGAATGACTACCGTTACTTCCCTGATCCTGATCTGCTCCCACTGATTATTGACCAAGCCACGATCACTGATATTAAAGCGACATTGCCCGAACTACCCAACGAAAAACGTGATCGCTTTGTCAATGAGTTAGGTCTATCGCTGTATGACGCCTCGGTACTCACCAGTAGCCGTGAGCTGGCCACTTATTTTGAGTCATTACTAGCGGCCACTGGCGGCAATGACCCGAAACAATGTGCCAACTGGGTTATTGTTGAGCTGTCCGGTGCACTAAACAAAGCAAGCATGGATATTACTGAATCACCGGTGAGTGCTGAACAGCTTGCTGGTGTCTTAAACAGAATCAGTGATAACACTATTTCAGGCAAAATCGCCAAAACCGTGTTTGAAGCATTGTGGAAAGGTGAAGGTAAAGATGCCGATGCGATCATCGAAAATAAAGGTCTGAAGCAAGTCACCGATACCGGCGCTATTGAAGCTATGGTGGATGAAGTACTGGCGAATAATCCTGATCAAGTGCAGCAATACCGGGATGGCAAGGAACAATTACTTGGCTTCTTCGTTGGCCAGATAATGAAAGCGTCAAAAGGTAAAGCCAACCCAGCCCAGGTAAATGAATTACTGAAGAAAAAACTGAATGAATAATTCCTGACACATGAGTTAATCATCAAAAAAAGCCGCCATTGAGCGGCTTTTTTTATGGCCGATTTTTATGCATTCATTGTGAGGCATCTCACAAATTACAAGCGACCCGATTCCCCTTAATCGCTAAACGATGTAGTATCACCCGATGGATTTGTTACGCTTTTTTGACTACGGCGCTAAAAGCCAATGATGGAGCAAAGGTTGACCAACCAATGAAGTTTGTACAGGAGCACCTCCCCGCCAAGACGGGTTTAAATAAATTACCGTCGGCCTCTCCCCTTCCTGAAGCCAACTGGGTACTCGTTTTCGGCTCTGTCAGCCGCTTCAACGATAAAGGTTTTGCTAAAACCCTAAAAAAACGCTACCCAAACGCCGAAATCATCGGTTGCACCACATCGGGCGAGATTACAGGTGATGGTGTTTATGATGACAGCATCCACATCACAGCCATGCAGTGGGAGCGAAGCACGCTCCGCTTTATAAGCAAGCCGGTTAATAGTATGGAGCAATCCCATGCACTGGGTGCTCAAATTGCCGCTGAGTTAAAAATGGATGATCTCAAAGGCGTGTTTGTTCTCAGTGACGGTTTGAATGTTAATGGTTCTGAACTGGTAGAAGGTCTCCAGGAGATATTGCCCAATATTCCTATCACAGGTGGTCTAGCAGGCGACTCTGCTGCATTCAAGCAAACCTTACTCATCAACAATGACAAAATTCAGGATCGTACAGTGATCGCTGTTGGTATTTACGGAGAAGATGCCATCGTTACCAGTGGCGCCTTAGGCGGCTGGCAACCATACGGACCACCAAGAAAAATTACGCGTTCAAACAAAAATGTGGTGTACGAGTTAGACAATAAACCCGCTCTTCCACTTTACAAGATGTACATAGGCTATTACGCCAATGAATTACCTGCTTCTGGCTTGAATTTCCCCTTTGCCATCATGGATGAGAAGAATGTTAATGTCATCAGAACACTCCTCTCGATTAATGAACAAGATAATAGCTTGACCTTTGCAGGCAATATAAAAGAAGGGTCTACCGTTCGTTTTCTCAAGTCTGATCATGATCGTTTGGTTTTAGGTGCCAGTGAAGCAGCCAGACAAATATTACAAAAAGACGTCAACATAAACGATAAAGCCTTAGCTATTTGCGTGAGCTGTGTTGGCCGTAAATTAGTCATGGAATCTCAGGTATCAGACGAAGTGTTTGCTGTGCAAAGACTACTGGGTATGCAGACAGGCATCACCGGATTCTATTCAAATGGTGAAATCTGTTCAGGGGAAGATGATAGTCACAGTTTACTGCACAACCAAACCATGACTATCGCTTATCTGAGTGAGCACAACGCCTGATTAAATCAGGCGATTTCTCTCGCTGCTGCTAACAACGCTAATCTAGCCATGACACCGTAGGCATAAAAGCGGTTCGGTTCCGAATCAGGCAAATCTGTTTGATCTGGTGTGCTACAGGACTGAGCAAAGGCCAGTGGTTCAAAATGCATCCCCGGCGCATTTAAATTTTCATTAACGCCACGCCCAGTGTGAACACGATAGAAGCCACCTACCACATAGTGATCCATCATATAAATAACGGGTTCAGCTACCGCCTTTTCTTCCCCCAATGTCTCGAAGGTGTAAACGCCTTCCTGAACCAACACATTATCCACCACCAAACCTTCCTTAGCGGATGACATTTTATTTCGTTGTTTACGATTGAGGTTTTCGATTTCCTCGGCGCTTTTAACCGTCATAATGCCCATCCCATAGGTACCGGAATCGGCTTTCACAACAACAAACGGCTCTCTGTCGATATTATATTCAGCGTATTTGGCTCGAATAGATGTCAGCAAATTGTTCACATTTTTGGCGAGACACTCTATGCCCGACTTTTCTTTAAAATTCACTTCACCGCATTGCAATGTCAAAGGGGATACTAACCACGGATCTATATCAATCTGCTCAGCAAATTCTTTTGCGACTTGATTATATTGAGTGAAATGATCAGATTTTTTTCTGGTTGACCAGCCTGCGCGTAATGGTGGAATAACCTCTTGCTCTAGATTTTCGAGAATAGCTGGCCGTCCGGCAGATAAGTCATTATTTAACAGAACCAGACAGGGTGAAAAGTCATCCACGGCAACACGATTACCTTTTCTGACTAATGGCTCAAGCGTAATTTGCTTACCTGATGGCAGGTCAATGCTCATAGGCTCTTCAATCTCTTCTAATAAACTGCCAATGCGAGCTTCCATACCTGCTTTTTGGAAGATGTCACGTAAGGTTTCCAGGCTTTCGAGATAAAACAAGTTCCTCGTATGATTTTCAGCCACAATCAATACGCGTTTTGCTGTTGGACAGGTTCGTTCAACAGCAGCCTGAGCAGCGTGAATACACAAAGGCATAAAAGAGGCGTTAAGATTATTAAACCCAGCAGGGAATAAATTCGTATCCACAGGCGCCAACTTAAACCCCGCATTTCGGAGATCGACAGAAGCATAAAACGGCGCAGGCGTTTTTAACCACTGCTCTCTTAACCATGTTTCAACTTGTGTCTGCTTTTCTAGCAATATGGCTTCTAACTTTAGAAGAGGACCATTTAAAGCGGTGGTTAAGTGTGGGACGCCAGAAGTCATGGTTAAGCTCGCTTATGTTTTAAAGTGTAGAGTTGAGTATAAATGTCGATAAGAAGAGACATGGGACACAAATTTGATATTTCAAGTCATTCATACTTAACCGTTGTGAATTTACAGTTCGCTGAGATGATTATTCAACTCAAGTCATCACTAGCCTGTAACACAAAAATGGGTTATCTTCGTGTGCACTACAATTATAAAATAATTCAGGTATAGCATAGTCGTGAGCCAGAGTGAAAACGAATTTAACGGTCTGAAAGTGATGGTGATTGATGATAGCAACACCATTCGCCGCACAGCTGAAACACTATTAAAAAAAGCAGGGTGTGATGTGTTAACGGCTGACAATGGATTTGAAGCTCTACCCATCATTAGTGCCCATCATCCCGATATTTTATTTATCGATATTATGATGCCACGACTGGACGGC
This sequence comes from Methylophaga sp. UBA2513, assembly GCF_002341285.1. Lineage (NCBI taxonomy): Bacteria > Pseudomonadati > Pseudomonadota > Gammaproteobacteria > Thiotrichales > Piscirickettsiaceae > Methylophaga > Methylophaga sp. UBA2513. The sequence continues at coordinate 46,348 of NZ_DDNT01000015.1, forward strand.
TATCAGACTTGTGCACTAGTGAAGAATAACCCTAAATTTAGGGACATACCCGTAGTAATGCTCTCCAGCAAGGATGGTTTATTTGATAGAGCAAAAGGACGCGTTGTAGGGGCCGAACAATATTTAACCAAGCCTTTTACTCGTGAAGATTTACTCGGTGCCATCCGAACACATTTGCTGGAAAAAACTCAGGACGCAAATTAATTTATGGCTCGAATTTTAATCGCTGACGACTCGCCTACCGAAGTATATGTGCTTCAAAAACTGTTAGAACGACATGGTCATCAGGTTCTGGTTGCAGAAGATGGTGAGCAAGCAGTTCGTATTACACAAGAAGAACAACCAGACTTAGTATTGATGGATGTGGTTATGCCTAACCTGAATGGCTTTCAGGCTACACGTCTTTTAAGTCGTGATGATGACACTCGTCACATTCCTATCATTATTGTTTCCTCAAAGAATCAGGAAACCGATAAGATGTGGGGACTCCGCCAGGGAGCCAAAGGTTATCTTGGCAAACCGGTCTCAGAGGATGAGATTATTGAACAGATTCAATCGTTGCTGGATAAATGACTATGATGCAACCACAAACACCCGAAGACATTATTGCCATATTGCAAGATGTCGAACGCCGTAGCAGACAAAAAGCGGCAGGGTTAACACAGCAAGAATCGCTTGGGCAAAGCTGGACAGCCATCGGATTTCGTCTTGCTGGTCAGCATTTTGTGATTCCACTAAACGATTCCAGAGAAGTCTTTCCCGTCCCCGACCACATTACCGCCGTGCCAAAAGCTAAAGCTTGGGTATATGGCATCGTTAACCTTCGTGGTGAACTATTACCCGTCTTGGATCTAAAGCATTATCTTCTTGATAAACCCAGCAGATTATCTAAACGAAGCCGCATTATTGTTATCAACGATGCAGACATCAACAGTGGTTTATTAGTAGATGAAGTCTATGGACTCAAGCATTTTCAACGTGAGCCAGACTCTCTCGACATGCAAGCACATAAAGAAATTACACCTTACTTAACAGGTAGTGTTTACCAGCAAGACATACAATGGGACGTTTTCAGTTTCTCGAAACTTATTGAAGATGAAAGGTTTATTAATGCTGCCGCATAATAATTTGATATCAGGACTAGGTATATGAACTCAACCAGCAAGCTTTTATTTTCGTCGCTGAAAAACAGTAAGAACTGGCCGGGACTGGCCGCGTTTATCATTCTGTTTATACTCACCCTGACAGGCTTAGGGCTGATTGCAACGGGTATGTACACACTCCTCTACCCCAATTTGCTCTATATCAGCATTGGTGTAGCCATACTGTTTGTTCTCTCTACACTGGCAGCTATTAATCTGTGCCTGCCTTCTATTCAGCAGTTGAAAGTGTCACTGGATAAAATGGAATTACAAAACAGACACAATCAAGATGCAATTCTTCGATTACTGGATGAAATGGGTGATCTGGCTGATGGTGATCTTACCGTCAGTGCCACAGTGACAGAGGACATCACAGGCGCTATTGCTGATTCCGTTAACTACACTATAGACGCATTGAGAAGTCTGGTTGAGCAAATTAATTCTACCACCATGCAGGTTGCTTCTGCAGCGCAAGAAACACAAGCAACTGCCTTACATCTGACCGATGCCAGTGAGCATCAAGCACAACAAATTACCGAAGTCAGTTCGTCTATCAATCAAATGGCAGGCTCTATCGAGCAAGTATCTCGTAGTGCCAGCCAATCATCTGATGTAGCACAACAATCTGTATCTCTGGCTATTCAGGGTAACAGTGCAGTGAAAAAAGCGATACACGGTATGGATACCATCCGTGAACAAATTCAAGAAACATCAAAACGTATCAAACGTTTAGGTGAAAGCTCACAACAAATCGGAGATATTGTTGAACTGATTAATGATATCGCTGAACAAACGAATATTCTGTCACTGAACGCCGCCATTCAGGCTGCGATGGCTGGTGAAGCTGGTCGCGGTTTTGCTGTGGTAGCGGATGAGGTTCAGCGCCTTGCTGAACGTTCCAGTAACGCCACACGCCAAATTGATGCCCTGGTTAAAACGATTCAAAGTGATACTAACGAGGCCATCAGTTCGATGGAACAAAGTACAACCGAAGTCGTTGCCGGAGCAAAACTATCACAGGATGCCGGCACCTCTCTCGAGCAAATTGAAAGTGTTTCTCACCAGTTGGCAGAACTTATCAACAATATCTCCGATAATGCCAAACAACAGGCAACGGCTGCGGTGACGACCTCTGAGAACATGAATGTTATTCAGGAAATCACTATGCAAACCTCTACCGGCACCAATGAGAGTGCAGCTTCGATTGGTCGACTTCTAGAGTTAACAAACGAACTGCGTAAGTCTGTATCTGGCTTTAAGTTACCTCGCTAAGCTTATTTGGAGATAGTCATCTAATGGCACAACTCATCAAAGGCAATTACGATGCATTAGTCTGGCTGCAAGATGAATTGCAGCAGTCTCTTGCTCATGCCTTAGCGGCCATGAATAATTTTCTCGATGGCCAGGCTGAAGAGAAGCTTCTTACCGATACTATCGAGTCTCTTTATCAGGTGAAAGGGACACTGGATATGATTAATATGTCCGGTGCGTCAATGCTGACTGAAGAAACACAAAAAGCCGTCAGAGCCCTTCAAAATAATCAGGTAACAGATACCTCAGCGGCTCAGGATGCCATTGTAAAATCGTTATTACTATTACCGAACTACATCAAACTGCTGAATAACGACTTTCTGGATCACCCACTGTCCCTGCTGGATATCATTAACGAGCTGAGAAAAGTCTGCAAAGCAGATACCAGAACTGAAATCGAGCTGTTTAATCCAACGCTTTCCATTGCTCTACCAGACAGCATTGCACCCAATCCAGCCCGAAAACTTCCAGCATTGAATATTGAACAACGTAAGTTGGGACATGTTTTCCAAGTCTTGCTACTGCAATGGTTACGTCAGCAAGATAATGACAGCCTAAGGCAAATGTATGCCATCGTGCATTTTCTTCGCTTATCCAGCCACCAAGAAAAAGTCTGCCTGTTCTGGTGGACAGCCGAAGCTTTCATTGAAGCTATTGAACACCAAGGACTGACGTCTGCCGGGCAAATAAAACCCCTAATGGGTAAATTGGTTCAACCAATTAAGCAACATAGCGAAGCCGGTGAAGCCGCCCTACAATTGGATTTTCCTGCAGACTTGGAAAAACAGCTGTTATTAGCCATTGCCAAAGCGACCAGCCGTGGCCCACATGTCACCTTACTAAAAGCGACGTTAAAACTGTATTTCTTTGATCAACGTTCCCGTATCTATGGAATGAGTGACAATGCGCTGGGTGATGCTCACCTTGCTTTGCTTGAGCAACTTCAGGATATAAAAGAACAGTTAAATCAACACGTTCATGATGGCGATGTTGATATTGATGTGATTGAGTCGACATCAAAACAATTACAAAGCATGTCAGACACACTGGCTTTACTTGCCGAATATGAAGCCAGCAATCTATTACATCATCAGGTAGAGCAACTCAATGCGATAAGCAGTCGCGGTGATATTCCCAGTGAAGATGACTTAACGCAACTTGCCGATAGCTTATTACAGGCAGAAGCCCTACTGGCATCTACGACACAGGCAAACGTCAGTGACCAGTTGCGCCAAACAGTCATGACCGAATGTTTGTTAGAGCTGAGTAATATCAAAGAAACTCTAACATTAATGGAGCGATCAGAACGCTATGTTGATGGCTTAGGAGAAACAGAACAACAGTTAAGTTTGATTGCAGGCAGTCTTGATATGCTGGACCAGGCTGCTGCGGCCGAGATCGTGAAAATGACATCGGAGACACTATCTGATTATCACGCAGGGGAGAAAACCTTCTCGGCGATTAAGCTGCAACGTTTGGCTGATATCATTGCTTGCTGCGAATTATACATGGAGGGCGTGCGTCATCACGGACAGGCTGATGACGATTATCTGGCAACAGCTAAAACCAAACTGCTGCAGTTCGATAATGAATATGAAACAGCGACTGATGAAGACGTCATAATTGACACAGAGACTTCCGCCGAACCTGCGCTATCCGTTGAGGATAAGCGTATTGAGCCATATGACTTTATCGATGATCCTGTTCTTTCTGGCGATGATACCGTTCATTCATCCCCAGTCGAGGTATCAACTGACCAACCCAACATTGCCGGCACAGATTCAGGCGCTGACGCAGACTGGCATTTTGCTGAGGGTATTGATGCTGAAGTAGCTGCTATCTTCATTGAAGAAGCCACAGAAGTGTTACAGGAACTAGCGCACCACATTCCTGCCTGGATTCAACAGCAGGATAAGGCAGCATTGAATGAAACAAGGCGTCACTTCCATACGCTTAAAGGTAGCGGGCGTATGGCAGAGGCTCAGGTCATTGCCGATCTTTGCTGGGCTGTTGAAGATGTGTTGAATCATGTCATTGAGGGCAGCCGTGACGATAATGATCTTGTCAAAAAATTAGTACAAGACAGTTATCAACTCTTACCAGAGCTACTGTCACGTTTCACTCAAGCAGATACCAGTTCGCCAGATAACATCGATGCGTTGTATGAACTAAAAGAAAGGTGCTTAAATCCCTTACTCAAAGAAGTAAAAGCGCAAAGACAGCAGGACCAACGCACCTCTGTTGAACGTTATATCCAAATTCGTCAAGCACGTGATGCAGCAAGGTTAGATGTCGATTTAGCAACGTATCAGGCACAGCAAGATGCGCAATATTCCCCGGACAAACCTGTTTTTGAAATAGATCCCATTCTGCCTACGGGCGTCGAACGATATATTCGTAAGAAGTGGGGGCTTGAGAAGCATCAAAGTCCACTTATGACCAGCGTTGAAAGCTACATACAGCGTTTGCATACAGAGCATGAAACAACCACTACTGAACCTCAACAAACGAGTGTCGCACGCTATATTGCCCAGCAGGATCGTTTAAAAGAAATTGAGGCATTCCGCACAAGTATTCCTGTAGAAGAAATACGGTCTCCCATAAGCTCTGTTGACCGTTACCTGATTCAACGTGCTCAAGACAACACATCTGTCGATCAATACATCAAAGCAAAAACATTATCTGAACAGGAAGCGGATGAAATTGCAGAAGAAGAGCATAATGAGTTGCTCAATATCTTTGTGGCAGAAGCACAACAACATATTTCAACACTGAAGCAAAGCCTCAACGATATCGCTTTTTCCAGACAAATCACTTCGCCAGTTTTACGCTCGGTTCACTCATTAAAAGGCTGTGCCAATATTGCCGGCATAAAAACCATGGCGATGATTGCCACAGAAATGGATCAAGCTGTTAAGCAACTCCATATGAACGATACTGTGCTTGATAATCATCAGATGACGTTGATGCATGAGGTGGTTGATGGCCTAGACAAACTGCTTGAACACGTGATGAATCAGAGCGAACAGCCTGACCTGATCACATTATCATCCTATATTTCTGAACTGACACCGTCTGGAGAAACGGCACTGGCACCAGTCATTGATCCTGAATTTCTGATGATCTTGCTGGAAGAAACGGATGAACTCCTTGAAGATTACATCAAGCAATTAAAACAGTGGCAATTGGTGCCCACGGATCAGGACAATCTGCTTGCCATTAGTTCAACCTTGCGGCAGTTAGAGCAAACGGCATCCGATGCACAACAAACCCTCATTGCAAACACGTATGCCAGCCTGAACAAGCTCATTAATCAATGCCATCCTCAAGATATTGGTTTAAATGCCTTACTGGAACAGGGGTATGAGCAGTTAAACCAGTTTATTGAAAGCTTATTACAGAATAAGCCGCTTTCCACCTCTGCCGATTTTTCTGCTCGGGTTGATAACTACCTAGCTCAAAAAACACGTCATCAGCAGGATATGGGCTTGGATGAAACAGACTACGCCATACCTGCAGATATGGATGATGACTTGCTGTCAGCCTTTGCCGCAGAAGCACAAGAGCTACTCGACTCAAGCAGTCAAATCATCAAAGCCTGGGTGAGCCATACTCATACTGAACAAGATATATTGCAGCTCCAGCGTGACTTACACACGCTAAAAGGAGGCGCAAGGCTGACGGGTATTTCACCTATGGCCGATTTGACGCATCAAATCGAAACATTAGTGTTGGCCGTCAGCGATGGCTTACAAGAAGCCGATGAGGATTTCTTTGATTTACTGCAACGCTGTCAGGATAAGCTGGCGGAAATGCAGGAACAATTAGCCAATCACCAGCCGGTGAAAACGGCATTATCTTTGATTGCCGAGATATCCACACGCACGGAAGGCCAGGATTTACATATTGAAGACAGACCGCTACCTGCACCAGAAAAAGTTAGACAAGCAGAAAGAGATATAGATACCGCGTCCGATATATTACCAGTCAGCCCGATTCAAACTGATACCCCACCAGCGCCTCAACATGTCGAGCAAGTCAGAGTTCGTGCTGATCTTCTGGATTATCTAACAAACTTTGCCGGCGAAGTCAGTATTTCGCGTGATCGGGTGACGCAACAACATATAGCACTGCGTCAGCAACTACACGAAATGGAAGAGACGGTTGCTCGTTTACATGATCAGCTGCGTAATTTGGAAATTGAAACGGAAACTCAGATTTTGTTCCGTTATGAAGATGAACGACTCAAGAATGAATCGGATTTTGACCCATTGGAGTTGGATCGTTTTTCCCTGATTCAACAGTTATCTCGGGGGCTAACTGAAAGCGTCATTGATTTACATGACATCAGTCACTCGATGGATACCTTGGTCAGGGAAACTGATGCAATTCTGTTGCAGCAGTCACGGCTTAATACCGACTTACAGCAAGGTCTGATGACCACCCGTTTGCTACCTTTCAGTGGCATTGTTGGTCGGCTTGAACGCATCGTCAGACAAACAGCATCTGAGTTAGGTAAAAAAGTCGAGTTAAAAATTCGAGGCTCTGAACTCGATATCGATAGAACGATTCTTGACCGCCTTGTCGCCCCATTGGAGCATATTCTTCGTAATGCGATTGCGCATGGAATTGAAGATAGCGAAGATCGGCTCAACCACGGTAAAGCAGCTAACGGTTTGCTGTCATTAGTTATCACACGTGAAGGTTCAGAAATTGTCATCAATATCAGTGATGATGGACAAGGAATCAATATCGATAAGGTGCGAGAAAAAGCCTTATCCATGAATCTTATCAACCATCATGATATGCCATCAGAAGATGAGCTGATTCAGCTGATTTTGAGCTCAGGCTTTAGTACCGCAAACAATGTCTCTCAGCTTGCTGGCCGAGGTGTTGGCATGGATGTTGTCAGCAATGAAATCCGCGGTATGAAAGGCCATCTTAGTATCAAATCTGAACGAGGCAAAGGTAGTACATTTACAATTCGTCTGCCATTAACCTTGTCTGTCATCCAGGCCTTATTAATTCGGATTCAGGATGAACAGTACGCCCTGCCTTTAAATACCATCACGGCAGGTGAACGTATCAGCGTTCGTGACATCAAATTAATGTTGGGCACACATAAACCACATTATGATTTTCAGGGCGAAAAATACCGGTTTATGCCGCTGAGTTCATTGCTCGATAAGCCACTATCATTATCTGATAATCTGAAACATCAAATGCCGCTGCTACTGTTTCGCTCTGGTGACTTACGCATTGCCTTGTTAGTGGATGATATTGTCAGCAACCGCGAAATTGTTATTAAATCTGTCGGTACACAACTTGGTCATATTACGGCCATCAACGGCGCCACCATTCTTGGGGATGGTCGGGTGGTCTTTATATTGGATATACCCACACTGATGGATAGTAGCCAGAATATTTCTCTGGATACTGACGATGCGATTAACCTTGAACGTGAACTCGAACAGTTACAAGACAGACTGCCAACCGCGATGGTCGTCGATGACTCTATTACCATGCGCAAAGCGACAGGCAATCTTTTACGTCGTATCGGCTTCGAAGTCATGACAGCTCGTGATGGCGTTGATGCACTATCGCAATTACATGAGCAGAAGCCCGACATTATTCTGTTAGACGTTGAAATGCCTCGCATGGATGGCTTTGAGTTCGCCTCAATTGTACGTAATGACCAAGAATTCAGGCATCTTCCAATTATCATGATCACCTCAAGAACAGGGAATAAACATCGTGAAAGAGCCCTGGAAATCGGTGTGAATGCCTATTTAGGCAAACCTTACCAAGAAGAAGAACTCATCTGGCAGATGCAGAAATTGCTGGGTAAAGTCAGTTTTCAGGAAACCACACAGTAGATGTCAGATATGGAAAAACCTGCCCAAGCTCAATTCGTGCACTGCATGCTGATTCCACTGCAGAAACATTACCTACTGCTGCCAAACAGCACGATAACGGAAGTGCTTCCAAAAGCAACGATTAAACAAGCGGCCACGAAGATGACGCCTTGGTTAGAGTGGGTCGAATGGCAACAAAAAAAATTAGCTGTTGTCGATCTTGAGACTTTACTCAAGCAAAATATAGAAACACTTTATCCTGCTAACAAACTGTGCATTATCGAAGGCATTAATGCTGATGCCGATATTGGGTATTATGCGATTCCTTGCACAGGTTCACCACAACTCATTACGCTAAACGCTTCGGCGCTTAAAATGACACACGACCAGAACAACTCTGATTATCTGTATTGCCAAATAAAAGTGGGTAATAAAGTGGCCTTTATTCCTAATCTTGATAAGCTGGAAATCGCCATAAAGAACGCAAATTTATCAGCTAAAAACGATTGAAAATTTATCATCTATTTACGTCATCAATCGCACTCATATTTTCTTTACAGATAGGCTGATTTTGTCTGCGTATATGGTTTAAGATAGGCCTCATGAACATTATCAAAACACTGCCGTTTTTCATTCTCTGTCTACTGATGAGCCCACTGGCTTATAGCGATAATGCTGTGCAACTAACTGAACAACGACATTTGTTCCAGCAAGCAAAAAAAGCGCTACAAGATAATCAAATATCACGCTATCAAATGCTACATAAACAACTTGATGGCTATCCACTACAAAGTTATTTACAGTATCTATATCTGAATGGACGCCTGAGTCAGGCCAGCAACGCTTCTGTCAGCGAGTTTTTAAAGAAAGAAGATGGCAGTTTCTATGCTGAACGTTTACGTATGTTTTGGCTAAATAAGTTAGCTCAACAAAATCGTTGGTCCGACTATTTGAATTTTTACCAGCCTCCACAATCAGCAACAAGGCAGTGCTATTACCTGCAAGCATTACTAGCCTCGGGTCAGAAACAAAAAGCTTTTGAACTTACGCCTGAGTTATGGCTGGTCCCCCACTCACAAGAAAAAGCCTGTGATCCCGTATTCTCAGCTTGGGAAACGGCGGGTTTATTAAACAATGATTTACGCTATCAACGTATGATGCTGGCCTTGCGTGCCAATCAATTCTCTATGGCGACTTATCTAGCTAAATCAACCGCCAATCCAGTAGATAATCAGCAGTTGGTGAAGCAGTGGCAAGCGATACATAATAATCCCCTCTCTGTATTCAACGGGCTTGCCAAGAATAGCTCATTAAGCGCTGATACGGCCCTCAATCGTGAAATGATTATTCATGGTTTGCAACGACTAGCCAGACGTTCGCCGGAGCAAGCATTCACTAGCTGGTCAAACATTAAAACGCGCTACAATTTTAGCCAACAAGATACGATTGAAGCTAGAAAAGCGATTGGAAAATGGGCCGCACTTAACCGTGATAAAAAAGCTTTGCGTTACTTTGGTGATATTCCAGGTGGTGAATGGCAGGTGCGTGCCGCATTATGGCAAAAAGACTGGAAAGCCGCTGAAAAAGCTATCAAATTGATGAATATTGATGAGCTGGGTACAACACGCTGGCAGTATTGGTTAGGCAGAAGTCAGGAAGCACTAGGGAAAAAGCAAGCTGCTAATCAAACATTTTCAGCCATTTTAGGTAAGCGCGATTATTACTCTTTCTTGGCTTCTGATCATCTAACCCAGCCTTATAAAATGAATCACCGCCCTATACCGGTGACTCAACAAGACATGGCAGCGTTAAAAAAACAATCTGCAATCCAACGCTTACATGAGTTCTATATACAAGGTATGCACTTGGAAGCACGCAGAGAGGCTTACCATTTGAAACAAACGCGGCCGGACCGTGAACTTCAAATGATTGCGATGCTGACTCACGAATGGGGTTGGCATAATCAAACCATCGCCTTATTGGGTAAAGCCCAATATTGGGATGCTTTAGATTTACGTTTCCCTGTCGTTTATGATGATGCCATGCGTCAGGCCAGTAAAGCACAAGGTTTAGATCCGTCATGGTTACTAGCCATCGCTCGTCAGGAAAGTGCGTTCAACCCAGAAGCCCGCTCACATGCTGGTGCAATGGGACTAATGCAGCTGATGCCTGATACTGGTCGCCTGATTTCTAAACTGATTAATCGTCCATTAAAACAGCTTAACGAACTGTATCGTCCAGAGCGTAATATCGAACTAGGTAGTGCTTATTTACGTCGCATGTATGATGAGAATCAACAAAATCCTGTATTAGCCACTGCCGCCTATAATGCAGGACCACATCGTGTCAGTAAGTGGTTACCTGATAATTCACTTGATGCTGATATTTGGGCTGAAAATATTCCATTTAATGAAACCCGGCACTATGTCCAAACGGTCATGAGCTATGCAGCTATTTTTGATAGTCAACGTAACCAATCAATTAAACCGTTGTCAGAAAGAATGCCTAGAATAAAATCGGAGTAAGGTCGTTATCGACACGATAAAAACGTATCTTGTTGGCGGTTGTGTTAGAGACAAACTGCTCGGAAAACCTGTCAAGGATCGTGATTGGGTAGTCGTTGGTGCCTCAACCAACTATATGTTGGAAAATGGTTACAAACCAGTAGGGAAAGACTTTCCCGTGTTTCTTCATCCTAAGACGCAGGAAGAGTACGCACTTGCCAGAACTGAACGCAAATCAGGACATGGTTATCAGGGATTTACCGTCCATGCTTCGCCAGACGTCACCTTAGAAGATGATCTCGCACGTCGCGATTTAACCATCAATGCCATTGCCGAATCACTTGATGGTGAGCTTATCGATCCCTTCAACGGCATTCGTGATCTTGAACAAGGCATTCTCAGGCATGTATCACCTGCTTTTGTAGAAGATCCTGTTCGGGTACTACGTATCGCTCGTTTTGCAGCTCGCTTCAATTTCACTATTGCCGATGAAACTCAACAGCTAATCAAACAAATGGTAGCCAGTGGCGAACTTGAACACTTGGTGGCTGAACGGGTCTGGCAAGAGTTATCAAAAGCATTACAAACAGAACAACCTTCCGTATTTTTCACTAGCCTCAGACAGGTGAATGCGCTATCCACTTTATTCCCTGAAGTGGATCGTCTGTTTGGTGTGCCACAAATACCCAAATGGCACCCTGAAGTTGATACTGGTGTGCATGTGATGATGGTTATCGATCAGGCTGCAAAGTTAACCGAAGATCTGGCTGTCAGATTCTCTGCTTTATGCCACGATCTGGGTAAAGGTCTGACACCAAAAGATATATTGCCCAGTCATACCGGTCATGAAGCGACAAGTATTAAGCTGACCCAACAGTTATGCCAGCGCTTGAGAGTACCTAAAGATATCAGTTCGCTTGCCGCAAAAGTGGCAGAGTTTCATACCGATGTTCACTTATTATTTGAGCTTGATGCCAGTCGGGTTTTAGAGGTGCTTGAAAGTTTGGATAGCTTCCGCCGTCCTCACCGGTTTGAACAGTTTTTATTGGCAGGTGAAGCGGACTTTCGTGGTCGACCAGGGTATGAAACCGCCGATTATCCTGAAAAAGATGCCTTTTCGGCTTGTTATCAATACGCTGCCGAGGTCGATATCAAACCATTACTTGATCAAGGTTTAGCAGGCGAGCAAATCAAATCGGCAATTCGCCAACATAGACTCAATGCAATTGAGGGGGTCTTATCCCACTACCGAGCAGCGCCATGACCTTGCATAAGCCAGCCCTTCATCACGTATAATCTAATGAACCTTTTTTTCGACTCTATCTATAGGACGTTACAATGAGCACAGACATTTCAGCCAAATGGACCAGTGTAAACGCTGCCTGCCAACCATTAGTGGATGCCTTAATTGATAATGCTGAAGCATTACAACTTGAAATCAGCACCTTAAGCAATGGCACTCGGGTGGTTGATGCTGGCATTAACTGTAACGGCGGGCTGGAAGCCGGACGTCTTATTGGTGAAATTTGTATGGGTGGGCTGGGTACGGCCACCATGGGTACCAACAGTGGCTTTGCCAACTGGCCATGGTCAGTTAATGTCCATGCTAAGACCCCCGTTTTAAGTTGCCTCGGCAGTCAATATGCCGGATGGAGCTTATCTCATAAAAGCGAAGACAGTAAGTTCTTTGCTTTAGGCTCTGGCCCCGGTCGTGCGCTGGCAGCTAGAGAAGAAATTTTCAAAGAATTTGGTTACAAAGACGAAGCTGAATCAACCGTCATTGTTCTGGAAGTGGATAGTTTCCCGCCAGTAGAAGTGGCTGAAAAAGTGGCCAATAACTGTGGTATTAAGCCTGAAAACCTCACGTTCATCTTGACGCCTACCTCGAGTCTGGCTGGTGTGATGCAAATTGCTATCCGTGTCCTGGAAGTCGCCATGCATAAAGCACACGAACTGCATTTCCCGTTAGAAAAAATTGTTGATGGTTATGGCTCAACGCCAGTCGCGCCTCCAGGTGGTGACTTTATGACTGCCATGGGCCGCACTAATGATGCAATTTTATTTGGTGGTCAAGTACATTTATTTGTTGATGCTACAGATGAAGAAGCGAAAGATCTGGCTGAAAAAATGCCTAGTAATACTTCATCAGACTATGGCCGTCCCTTTGCCGACATCTTTAAATCTTATGAATATGACTTTTTCAAAATTGATGGCATGTTGTTCAGTCCAGGTAAAGTGATTGTGACTAGCACAAAAACAGGTAAAAGCTTCACTGCTGGTGAGCTGAATCAGGAATTACTCAATCTTTCTTTCGGACTTTAAATCACTATGGCGTCAAACCGCCTTGTTATTTTTAACGATACCCACGGCTGGCACAGTGAACAATTAACACATTCACTGAGCCAGTTTGGTATCGAAGCAGTGTTAACAGACTTAGCGGCATGTCGAATCGATCTAGACTCCCCGACCGGTTTGTTTATTCCCGGCTTTGAGAATGAATTACCCGCCGCCGCAATGGTTCGAGGTATTGCGCCAGGTTTTCTCGAACAAATCACCCTTCGCATGGATGTCCTGCATACCTTAGCTGAATTGGGAATTCCTGTTTTTAACCCAGCAACGGCTATCGAATACACGGTAGATAAAGCCAGAACATCATTACGCCTGCATCAGGCTGGATTGAGCACGCCAAGAACCTGGGCATGCGAAGACAGCAATATGGCCAAACAGATCATTACCCGAGAATTGAATATGGGTAATATAATCGTGATGAAACCGTTATTCGGCTGCCAAGGTAAAGGTATCACCTTAATCGAAGATTTATCGCAATTCGAACAACTTCCTCCTGTTGGTGGTGCTTATTATCTGCAGGAATATATTGCACCAGAACTTGAAGGTATCTGGCAGGATTGGCGTCTATTGGTCATTGATAATGAAGTCTGCGCCGCCATGAGCCGACGCGCCAATAAATGGATAACCAATTTTGCTCAAGGAGCCAGCTGTTTTGCTACCACGGTCACCGAAGAGATGAGGCAATTAGCTGTCAAAGCGACGGCAGCAGTGAATGCAGACTATGCCGGTGTCGATCTGATCAGGGATAAAAATGGACACTTTACCGTGTTAGAAGTGAACAGTGTTCCAGCTTGGAAAGGACTCTATCAAGCTACCGGAACGGATGTGGCTATGCACCTGGCTAAAGCATTAGTCAAACGTATTGAACAAAAACAAGCGACCCATGCTCTCTGAGTCAGATTTAAAAGACGCTGTATTCTGGGCCTGTGAGCAAGAGGTCTCTGCCCCCAAACCCGGTAATGTTAATGTCATCAGTGATGGGCATAATATGGTGGTGGAAGATTTTATTAAAAGTGCTCACGCTATCGCCCCGGTTATGGCAAAACCTGATTTGACCGTAGGTGAACGTATTCTGCAATCGATTCAGGCAACCCGACGTGTTGTCAACTGCAATACCAACTTAGGTATTGTTTTACTGTTTGCACCACTGTGTCAGGCTGTTCAGTCGTGTGAAACCTTTGACGAACTTCCAGAACGTCTTCAAGTCGTACTCAATAATCTGACTGTAGATGATGCCATCGATTGCTACCAAGCCATTCGTTTAGCTGAAGCGGGTGGACTAGGTAAACAAGACCAACAGGATATCAGCGCAGTACCAACCATTACCTTGCTTGAAGCGATGGATTTAGCAAAAAATCGTGATCAAATTGCCCAGCAATATATCAATAATTTCAACACGCTATGGGATCTGAGTTTGCCATCATTGACAAAAGCGATAAATTCTGGGGAAAGTGTTGAATGGGCAACGGCTTTCGCGTATCTTAAGTTGTTATCGAAGGCGTTGGATAGCTTGATATCCCGTAAGCAATCCACTGCGCTGGCAACCAAAGTCAGTGAGAGAGCAAAACAGTTTGTGATCCAAATAGAAGAAACGGGTACTGTAGAGACCCATTTTGATGCACTCACTCACTGGGATAAAGAATTAAAAGAGAAAGCAATTAATCCAGGGACATCGGCTGATCTTATTGCAGCCACCTTGTTGCTTTATAAATTTAAGCAATTGCTTTCTTTTAATGAATTTCAGTACCACGAAGCATTTAGCGGACGGCACTGAGCAGGTGATACGTTCCTTTATTACGTATAAACCCTTCCTTTCACAATAAGGAGGGAAAAAAATGAGCCTTTTGACAATTTTTTTGGAACAGGAAAATATAACATGCCAGTTATCGATCGCGTACTTGTAGGTGAATCATTGGTCATCGAAGATGGTGACTTAGACAACGTTGCACACATTGACTTAATCATGGGTCCACGTGGTTCTGCAGCAGAAGATGCCTTCTGCCGTACTCTCACCGACCAGAAACAAGGGGTTAATGGCTTGTTGGCTGTTGTTGCGCCTAACTTAATGGTTAAGCCTGCAACTGTAATGTTCAACAAAGTCACCATCAAAAACATGAAACAAGCCGTTCAAATGTTCGGCCCAGCACAGCGTGGTGTTTCACTTGCTGTTGCTGAATGTGTTGAAGATGGCACTATCCCAGCTGGTGAAGCTGATGATTGCTTTATCTGCGTTGGCGTATTCATTTCTCCAACTGCTGATAGCGATGAAAAAATCCAAGATTGGAACTATCGCGCTACTAAAGAAGCTATCAAACGTGCTGTTGCTCGTGAGCCAAAAGCGGCTGACGTTGTTGCACAATACAAATCTAGCGAACACCCATTTGGTGCTAAGTAAGATTTAAGCTTACACACATCACTCTTCTACGGAAGAGTGATGTCCCTGCTTAATCGTTCTATAGTCGAGCGACCTAATTTACCAGTGTGCAATGCACTGGCTACTAATACCCCTGTGGCACCTATTTGTGCTAACTGACTTAAATCAGCTTCATCACGTACTCCACCCGCAGCATACCATTTCACGCATTCTTGCTCTTTCATTAATGATTTGAGCCAGTCAAAGTCCGGTCCTTTATCTGTACCTACATTATCTAAGCTCATGGCTATACATGTTTGTGTCCAATAAGCTGGCTCTTTTGCTATTTCTTCACTGCCCAAAATGGATCCAGACTTCTTGTCCAGAGACAAAATTGACTGTTGTCTGACATGCGGCGCTTTTAACAATTGCAGATCTGTCAGCGTTTCACTTCCAAGGACAAGACGTAATTGTGGCGACATCGGATAATATGAATACGCACTCATCTCAGTAATACCAGCATCAAGCCAGAGGCTCAGTTGTGGAAATGTGTCGATTAAATGTTGATATTGTTGAGGCGTATGTTGTTTTTGCTCAATCGCATCGAGATCGGCAATGTAAAGCTGTTTGAACGGGTACCACGCGAGTAAATCATCAATGACTTGTTCTAGCTTCACAGACTGAGTTAATAATGACTTTAGTGGCTGATAGTTTGCTCTTTCACCACCCCGTGCATGCACAACAATACCATCACGAATATCAATGACAGGTATAATATTCATAGTTCTTAATATGTCCGCTTAAATGACAATTTTTATATACGAACATCTTACCAGTGGCGCGTTATCAGAAACGGTTTTTTCCGCTGGTTTGATGCACGAAGGTGAATTAATGCTGGCAAGCATTT
Source organism: Methylophaga sp. UBA2513 (assembly GCF_002341285.1). Lineage (NCBI taxonomy): Bacteria > Pseudomonadati > Pseudomonadota > Gammaproteobacteria > Thiotrichales > Piscirickettsiaceae > Methylophaga > Methylophaga sp. UBA2513. The sequence goes on from NZ_DDNT01000015.1 coordinate 62,769, forward strand.
GTCAGGATTTACAGGCATATGGTCATCTCATCGCCATTATGCGAGATGAGCGACTTCCTGCTTTACCCTTCTCAACAGAACGTATAACCACCTACCCCATCCAAACTAAGAAGCAATTCAATCAGACTTGGTTACAATGCCAGCAACGCTATGACCTGTTTCTCATTATCGCGCCTGAAACGGATTTGATATTGTTTGATTTAATACAAAGTCTCGAACAACAATCCAAAACCATCCTTAATTGCCGTACTGAGGCTATTCTTTTATGTACTGATAAATACCGAACTTATCAGCAATTTAAAGCTTATCAGATAAAGACACCTGTCACCTTCACAGCCGATGAATGGCTTTGCAAAGATCATCATGATCACCATCAGTGGGTCTTAAAACCCATAGATGGTGCCGGCTGTGAGGACACGTATGTATACAACAGTATTGATGCCAGACATCAGCTTTTAACCTTAAACAAAGACCGGTTTATTGTTCAGCCATATATTTACGGTGACAGCCTAAGCTTGAGTCTGTTTATGACAGGTGAAAAGTCTCACTTACTATCCGTCAATATTCAGCATGTAAAAAAACATCAGCAACAGCTGCACTTAGACGCATTTGAAGCCCAACGATTTGATATGCTGTCCATTGAGAAAGCACAAGAAATCGCTGAACAGATTCGTATGGCAATCCCAGGGCTATGGGGCTTCGTTGGTGTTGATCTTATCAAAACTGACAACGTCATTTATGTAGTAGAAGTCAATCCGCGACTGACCACAACCTATGCAGAACCAGCCATGCGAAGCCAAACAAATCCTGCAAGATTATTGAATACACACATACAAGCACTCAACCATGACAACACAAACTAATATGGCATTTTGCGGTTGGGATATTGGTGGCGCACATCTTAAAGTGGCTTATGCTGATGCAACGGGAAATTTACTACATGTCTTTCAACTCCCCTGCGCCTTATGGAAAGGCATTGATGCCCTGAATGAAAGCATCAGATCTGCCCTTACTCTATTACCCAAAGCTACGGCTGGTCATTACATTACCATGACAGGAGAACTCGTAGATGCCTTCCCTGATCGCCAAGAAGGAGTGAAAGCGATTGTCGAAACTATTGACGCTCACCTCAATAACAGTGACGTGCGTTTCTTTGCTGGTCAGGCAACTTGGCTAACAAAAAATCAAGCGATTGAGCAATGGCAGAATATTGCTTCAATGAACTGGCAAGCAAGTGCATTTCTTGCTGCTCAACATATTGAACAGGGGTTATTCATTGATATCGGCAGCACGACCTGCGATATCATTGCGATTGATCGTCACCAAGTTTCGGCAGCAGCCACAACCGATTATGGACGACAATGCTCGGGCGAGCTGGTCTATACCGGTGCGATACGAACACCGTTAATGGCGATAAGTGATGCTGCCCCATTACACGGCAATCGGGTTTCCCTGGCTGCAGAATGGTTTGCCAGTAGTGCTGATATCTGGCTGATATTGAATCAACTCAATGAGAGCGATATTCAAGATAGTAGTGCTGATGGCCAGCCATGGACTCAAATGCATAGCCAACAACGGTTAGCCAGAATGTTGGGCTCTGACGCCCGTGATGCCACCGACGCACAATGGCAAAATGTAGCCGCTTATTTTGCTGAGAAGCAAATGCAACAGATCCTTAATGGCTGCTATCAAGTATTAAGTCAATTTCCTGATTGGCAACCATCAAGTCCGATTATAGGTGCCGGAATTGGTCAATTCATCGTCGAGAAATGCGCATCACGACTCAATCGCCCTTATGTGGATTATGCTGCCTTCTGTCAGCATCATCCTGATGCTGCATCCTATGCTCCCGCTACGGCATTAGCGCTTCTTGCTGCACAGCAGTTATCGTAAAATAACATGATGAACTCTGAATACCCACGTTTAACCACTGAACTCCCTTATCTTGAAGATAGCGCTGAGCTTTTTTGCCGTATCCGTCACTTTCCTTGGCCAGTGATGCTGGATAGTGCCAATACTTCACCCGATATTGGCCGCTTTGACATTCTGGCTGCTGCCCCATTTATGACATTAGAAACGACTGATGGCAGAACAGTGATCTCAGAGAGTCAGAATAAAAAAACGGTGACATCCGACCCCTTTCTACTGCTCAATGATCTTTTACAGCGCTACAAACAAGACACAACATCATTACCTTTTACCGGTGGTGCGATTGGCTACTTTGCTTATGATTTAGGTCGCTATCTGGAGACACTACCAACAGTGGCTGAAGATGCTGAACAGATTCCAGACATGGCAGTGGGCATTTATGACTGGGCAGTCGTCGTTGATCACAAGTTAAAACGAAGCTGGCTGGTCAGTCATGGTCTTGCTCCTCACACAGAGGATAGATGGTCAGACTTGCTCAAAACCTTAAACTCTTCACCAGACAAGCAAACAAGAACATTCAATATCACCAGTCCATTGACAAGTAACTTCGATACGGCATCGTATAAGTCAGCTTTCAAAAAAATAAAAACCTACATTACTGAAGGCGATTGTTATCAGGTTAATCTGGCAAAACGGTTTGAAGTTAATGCTGAAGGTGATTCATGGTTAGCATATCAGGCTTTAAGAAAACAAAATTCAGCGCCCTTTTCAGCCTATTTTGATACGGGTACCGTCTCTGTATTAAGCTCTTCACCTGAACGCTTATTGCGTGTTGAGGGAACACGGGTAGAAACAAAGCCTATCAAGGGAACAAGACCTCGCGATCGCCATAATCCTGAAAAAGATCGATTGCTTGCTGAGTCACTTCAAAACAGCCTAAAAGATCGTGCAGAGAACTTAATGATTGTTGACCTGCTCAGGAATGATATTGGTAAGGTTTGTGAACCGGGAAGTATTCAGGTCCCTCACCCTTTTGCATTGGAGAGCTTTGCCACTGTCCACCACCTCGTGAGCACGATTACAGGTACCTTGGCCAAGACAGAGTCAGCGGTGACTTTACTCAGAGCATGTTTCCCTGGCGGCTCTATAACTGGCGCGCCAAAACTACGAGCAATGGAAATTATAGAAGAGCTTGAACCCCAACGTCGCGGTGTCTACTGTGGAAGCATCGGCTATATTGGTTTTGATGGTAATATGGATACTAACATTACTATTCGCACCATGGTATTCAGTGATAATCGTCTAAGATTCTGGGCTGGTGGCGGAATTGTGGCAGACTCTGATGCAGATGAGGAATACCAGGAAGTGCATGATAAAGCAGCAGCAATGATTAACCTAATTCAATTTCTACAATAATATGCGAATTATTAAACTGGGTGGCAGCCTTTTTCATACACCAGAACTTAAGCAATGGCTAACATTATTAAGCCGAGCCAGTGAATACGAAACCGTGATTATCGTACCTGGCGGTGGCCCTTTTGCTGATGAAGTTCGGCATGCACAACGTTTACACCGCTTTAGTGATGCGACAGCACACCATATGGCCATCTTAGCCATGTCACAATTTGGTTTATTAATAAAAGATCTAGCACCGAATTGTCGCCCTTTCTACTACCCAGGTGAGCAACAGACAACGCTGTTGAAAAATGGTTTATATATATGGCTTCCTGATCATAGAGTGTTGTCTGTAGCAGAGTTAAAACATAGCTGGAATATTACTTCAGATAGTATGGCCTTGTGGCTAAGTCAGTCACTCAAGGCGGATGAGCTCAGCATCATCAAACGCAGTACCGTTATTTCTAGTCAGATCAAATCTTTAATTAATCATAATGTCCTGGACAGTGGCTTTCTGCCCTTATTCCATCAACAGCCCGTTATGACACGCCTGTTTCACTTCCAACAGCAAGCCTTGTTTCCCGACAAAGGTCTTGTACTGCAATGAACAAATATGAAACATAACTACGATGCTGAGGATGGAATAAACAAGACAGCACAAGCAGGTAATGCACGGGAAAAGCTTTCGTCTGATATTAGTTATCAGGATCTTGTCGAAGAGGCCAGTCGCTTTCAGAAAGGATGTTGGGCAGCTCATATGACACCTGATCTGGCACCATACAGTCAGTTAGGCATGCAGTTGGCATTGCACCATCATGGCAATCTGTTATCTCCTGAGCTGTACCCCAAACTCAAACAAGCTGAAACAGAGCTTCGTTTCACTCTGGCAGAAGAGTTTGGATTTACTTACACCCAATTTACTCATGGTGGAACATTCTCAAATCTACAGGCTTTATGGCGGGCGAGAAACCAGTCAGACACTAATAAAAACGTGATTTATGGCAGTGAAGCGTGCCATTATTCCATAGCCAAAGCTTGTGATATTCTCGGTATCACTTTTGAAGTAATTCCATGTAACGAGCGTCAACAAATCCACCTCGCCTCATTAGAAAAAAAATGTGTAGAGACTGCACCACTGGCCATTATTGCTAATATGGGAACCACAGCCACAGGGGCTGTCGATCCCATCGGAGAGATAACAGCAATTGCGGCTAAATATGACTCATGGTTACACGTGGATGGCGCCTGGGGAGGCTTTATGCTTTTACAAGCTAATGAGCTTAAACAACTCATATCGAAAGTCGATAGCTTGAGTTTCGACCCCCATAAAGCATTATTCCAACCTAGACCATGCAGTCTTTTATTTAGCCATCAAGCCCCAGAATTGATGAGTGCGATTGATTACCTATCAGAGCCGCCCGAGATGACCATTGGTGGTTCTTATGGAGGAGAGGTTTTTCTTCCCTTATGGTTAAACTGGAAGCTGCTGGGCAAAACATGGTTTATTGAAAAAATGGCTTATCGTCTTGCACAAGCGGCACATTTTGCCGAAGCACTTGAACAAGCTAAGTGTAAAGTGATCAATCATGGGACAGGTATTGTCTGCTTCAAACTCAATCAGGATCATGATTTAACATCATTAATTAAAAATGGCACCATTTCTACTATTAAATTAAATCAAACGTTGTATTATCGTGTTGTTTTTGCAGGACTCGATACAAGCGCAGACAATATTCTTAGGGTGCTACGCCCTTTTCTTTGATTTGTTTTTGTACACTATCAAATCGACGTAACCAGGTTGGCAAATTATTCATGGCACCAGACCACTGATTACTGGCTTTTAGGGCTGCTTGCTTAGATGGATAAACACCATAAATAAGCACATGCCATGGTTTATTCTCGCGTAAGCTGGTGAAGCGGGCAACATCGCCTTTCAGCCCATGCTCCTTGATAAAGTCATCGACTTCTTTATCTTCCCACGATCCCATTAATTGGAATGTATAGCTTTTTTCTGGACGAGACAGAATCCAGTCTCTTTGGTGAACAGCGCTCAGCATATCCTCATCAGCTTTATCTGTAGCTTCCTGACGTGATTCCTGACTGGTATTTTGCCCTGACAGCTCTTCCACTGATATCTCGGCGAGGGGTTGTTCTTCAGGCTCAGGAAGTTGCTGAGGAACAGGCGCATTGGATGGATCTGGCTCTATGGCCTTTGGAGCCTCACTTTCCTGAGACGCTGGAGGAGGAATTTCAGCAAGTAGCGCTTCTAACTTTTCACGTTCCGATAGCATTTCTGCTGCTTTTTCTTGCTCATCCCCAACAATAACCGTGGCCAGCTTCTCATCTTCGGTTGTAATATCTTCGGGCAAATCGAGATGATTTTCAGATGTGGTAGAGGCTGTAATCCATTCATTAATTTGATTCTGAAAACTTAGTATAAGCAGAATAACAATGGCCAGCGAAAGCCCTCCACCCCATCTTAGCCAATGGACGTTTCCAAGTCTGATAGAAGGTCTGGTACGCCACTTTTTGGCTTTAATGCCTAATAATTGCTGATGCGCCAAGGCATTCAGTTTTGCCAGATTTCCTGCTGATGCCTTACTTAAATATTGAATCTCTTTTTGGGTGAAAGGGCTATCCCCCTGAAGTCCAGCGTATTTCAAGCGATGTAATAAATACGCTTCTGTTTCAATAAGCTCTAATGGAGGTAAATCCATCCATTGCGTGGGAATAACCGTAAAGGCTGTTTCTGCCGTCATTGCTAAGACAGCTTGCATGACTGGCTGTTGCTGCTCATCTTGCCAGCTAAGACAGACTTGTAAGACTTGCTGCTCAACGTCCGTCAATAAGTGCACATCGTCAACCAGTAAGACAGGAGTAATGTTGAGTTTTTTTAGATGACTGAGCCGCTCTTTCAGAATATTCGCTAGCGCTGTTTCATCTCGTGTCGAAGCCGTTTCAGTCGCTAATATTTTTAACATGCTTTGATACTGCTCAGCAGCTGACACATTTTTCTGCCAGCTGTAAAACCGTATATCAGATGGTGCCTGGCGCTGTAGTTGCTGTAATAACGTTGTCTTACCTGCCCCTGAATCTGCCTGCAACAGAATGGGAGTAGTAGTGGATCTTAATAAATGTAATATCAGTAAACGTCGTTGCTTGATATAGCGGCCATCGAAAAAGTCTTGCGTCTCTTTTACCTCAGAGAAAGGAAGATGACGTAAAGCCAGCTTAGTGATATATGCTGGCTCTGGCGATGTTGCAGCAATATCACTCATTCAGCACCTATAGTTCTTTTTGAAATGCCATCAGTGTTTCACGCAGTTTATCTGCATCATAATTATCACTGATAATCGCTTTGCCAATGCCTTTCAATAACACCAGGCGAATGACTCCATCCTGGACCTTTTTATCAACTGACATTAATGACATAAAGTCGTCAGAAGACATTTGTTGTGGCCCATCAACTGGTAGCCCTGCAGCAATGAATAAATCTCGTATACGTGCAACATCCTCAGTTGACATCCAACCTTGTCTTGCTGACAAGTCAGCCGCCATTAACATCCCGGTTGCAATCGCTTCGCCATGCAACCAATTGCCATAGCCCATGCCCGTTTCAATAGCATGACCAAAAGTATGACCTAAATTTAATAATGCACGAACGTCTTGCTCAGTCTCGTCTTTAGCAACAATATCAGCCTTATCCTGACATGAACGCTCGATAGCATAGGCTAATGCCTTTGGATCACGCTGCTTTAACTCTGAAATATTGTTTTCCAGCCATTCAAAAAAAGCCAAATCATTAATCAAGCCATATTTGATGACTTCCGCTATACCGGAAGCTAATTGTCTATCATCCAGGGTATTGAGTGTGTTGGTATCAGCAATGACACATTGCGGCTGATAAAACGCGCCAATCATGTTCTTACCCAAAGCATGATTCACCGCAGTCTTTCCGCCCACGGAAGAGTCAACTTGTGATAACAAGGTGGTGGGTATTTGGATAAATGGTACACCCCGTTGATAACATGCCGCAGCAAACCCTGTCATGTCACCGATAACGCCCCCTCCAAGTGCAATCAATGTCACTTGCCTTGAGAACTGCTCCGAGAGTAACTTATCAAAAATCTGATTCATTACCTCGAGAGTTTTATACGACTCACCATCTGGCAAAATGACAGACTCACACTTAAACTCTGTCAGTAAAGCACTCACTTTCTCAAGGTATAAAGGTGCAATGGTCTCATTCGTCACAATCACGACTTCGCGACGTTTGATATGCTTGCTTAGCAACTCTTTCTGTGACAATAACTCAGTCCCGATATAAATGGGATAACTGCGTTCTGCTAATTCAACCTGTAGCGTTTTCATGCGTTTCACTTTTTTTGTCTAATTCTTTCAGCTTACGAATCACTTCATTGACGGTATGCTGAACAGATTGCTCACCTGTTTTTACAATAATATCAGCCACATCACGATAGAGAGGATCTCGAATTGAGAGTAAGTTTTCAATTTGCTTACGTCTATCGGTGTTTTGTAATAAGGGACGTTTTTTATCTCTGGCTGTACGTCGATATAATTGCTCTGCCGATGCAGATAAATAAATAACCTGGCCACGCGTTTTAAGCCATTGACGATTTTGTTCAGACAAAACCGCACCGCCACCAGTAGCCACAACGACCTTCTTCAAATCAGTTAATTCATCAATCGCTTTTGATTCTCTGTCTCTAAAGCCAGATTCCCCTTCCATTTCAAATATCCAGGAAATAGACACACCTGTTCGCTTTTCAATAACTTTATCGCTATCGTAAAACTTCCTGTGTAGAGCTTTTGCAAGCTGTCTACCTATTGTAGATTTACCTGCGCCCATCGGCCCAACAAGAAATATATTTCCTAAACTCAAAGTGGTTTAATCCAAATGCTGATGACAAAAAAGCCGGATCACATACGATCCGGCTTTTTCATTTTAACCGATAATGACTGATTTCAGTATTGAAATCCTTCTTTTACAATTTTAGGTGTGATGAAAACCAGTAATTCACGTTTTGAATCTGTTTTATTCGTATTTCTGAACATAAAGCCAACGTAAGGTAAATCACCAAAAAACGGGACACGCTCTACCGTGTCAGATTTTGTTTGTTCATAAATCCCACCCAAAACTACTGTTTCACCATTGTCAACTAAGACTTGTGTCTGAACTTTACGGGTATCAATACTCGGAATACCATTGAATAAACTACCAACGGCATCCTTGCTGACTTCTAAGTCCATCACAATACGATCATCAGGTGTAATTTGAGGTGTCACATCCAGCTTCAGCACGGCCTCTTTGAACGACACATTCGTTGCGCCGCTTGATGTTGCTTCCTGATACGGTATTTCTGTCCCTTGCTCAATGGTAGCTTGCTTTTGGTTAGAGGTAATCACTCGTGGTGAAGAAATAACCTCACCTTTACCTTCGGTCTCCATGGCTGATAATTCAAGCTCTAGTATCATTCCTAGTGGAAGTTTTGTTAAAGCAAGTCCTATGGTGCCAGAAGCATCTGTCACAGGAAGGTTCACATTTAAATCCTGACCTAATGTTCGTGTGCCGGTTGCGGGTGTGACCAAGTTTGGATTACTCACACCATCAGTCACGGTCAAGCCATCTAATGAGCCAGACGTACCCACACCCAAGGTTCGGCTACGACCAGAGGCCCCAAAACGAACACCTAATTCATTCTCAAAGTCATTGTTTGCAATAACAATACGTGACTCGATTAATACTTGTCTGACAGGTTTGTCTAATTGTTCAATGACTTGACTGATTTCAGTCAGACCTTTTGCCGTATCACGAATTAACAGAGAATTAGTTCTGGCATCAATCGTAATATTACCTCGGGCAGATAAGAAACCCGATTCTTTACCGTCACCTTGTAACAAGGTTGCCAGCTCATCGGCTTTAGCAAACTTGATTTCTTTAATCTCCGTATACAGTGGCTCTAACTCAACAAGTTGTTTTTGAGCTTCCAGTTCTTGTTTCTCTCTGGCGGCGATTTCTGAAGCTGGTGCAACTAACATCACATTGCCATTTTGTCTCATGGCAAGGCCTTTCGTTTTTAAGATGATATCCAGAGCTTGATCCCAGGGAACATTTTTTAGACGTAGAGTCAGGTTGCCAGTCACGGTGTCACTGGTAACGAGGTTCATGCCTGTAAAATCAGCTAAAAGCTGAAGTACAGCCCGCACTTCAATATTCTGGAAGTTGAGTGAGAGTTTTTCGCCAGTATAACCAAACTCATTGCGCCCACCTTTTTTCAACTCGTCATCGGCAACAGGTTTTACTTCAACCACTAATGTATTTTCAGATTGATAGGCAAGGTGCTCATATTTGCCTTTTGTAGTCAGCGTTAACTGCGTGCCGCCGTCCTTACTTTCTGTATCGATGAATTGAACGGGCGTAGCAAAGTCCATCACATCTAGGCGGCGATGAAGATTTTCCGGCAAAGACACATTATTCAAATCGACAACAATATCTCCACGTTGTTGTTTCACATCCATGGTTGCGTTGTCATTGGCTAGTTTTAATACTAAACGTGCCTGTCCATCGTCTCCACGTCGAAAATCAATATCCTTGACGCTGTTTAATGCAGAACCGGTAGATGTTTTATTTTTCGCTACATTGGCACTATCGATACTGATAGTCATCTGACGATTGTTTCGTGTAATGGTGTATGGCACTTTTTGCAGTAAGTTGATAACCATTCGTGTGCGGTCACCAGCTTCTACAGCCGCAATGCTTTTGGTGACGCCAACATTCACCTGTTTCACTCTTTGTGGGAGTGCATTTTTTACTCCAGCAAAATCAATCACAATGCGAGCTGGGTCATCAGTTGAAAAGCTGTGTGGCTCAGGAAAATCATCCGAGAACTGGACCAGGATCTTCGCTTTATCACCAGGCAACGCACTGAAATCCACAGCAGTTATATCTGTCGCAGCAGCGGTATTAGCTACAAATAGAGCAGTTAGCCAGAATAAATGATGTTTCAATCTAACGCTCCAGCTGGATTTGGTTTCTAATGATTGCTGTGTATCCATGACTTTTTGATCTCTCATCATTTTCATTGACTAGTTTACCTCTACCGCTGGAACGGAAGTCTCTCGTTCAATATATCCACCACCGCCCTGAGGAACGATTTCCTTGAGAATCAGCTTTGAGTCGCTGATTTCCATAATCTTACCGTTATTCTGCCCCATGTAATTGCCTGTTTGCACACGGTGAATAACACCGTCAGGTGCTCTAACAAGTGCCCAGACCTGCTCTTGCTCTAACGTACCAACATACTGCAACTGAGATAAGTCAAAAAACTCTAACACTTCTTTTCGTCTGTTTTCATCAGGGCGAATACCATTATCTATGACAGGTTCTGGTGCAGGTTGTGGTACATCAATAACAGTAGGAATAAACGGATCACGTAAACTTGACGCTGCATAAGCAAATTTTTCATAAGGCTTCATGACAGGTATCGGTTCTATATCTGATTTCTGTTGACTTTTTACCTCGGCGATATACACGGTTAAGTCAGCTTTATCCTGATCACATGCAGTCAAAGACAACATCACTAATAGAGTACCGATTACGTTTAATAAGGCTTTTGATGATGTGTGAATTGTTTTCATATTCATTGTCACTCTATTTATCATCATCAAAATAACGATATGTTTTGGCGGTAACATTCATTGTCATCTTACCTGTTGCCTGACTCATAGGCCCCATACTGATGTCATGAAGCGTGACAATTCGTGGTAACGATGCTACCCCACTGACAAACTCGCCAAATTGATGATAGGTACCGGTTACCGTCATTTGTATCGGCAGTTCAGCATAAAAATCTACAGGTCTTTCACCTTCAGGTTTGAATAACTCAAACTCCAAGCCGTTTATCAACCCTGTTCGGGTGATATCCACGAGTAAATCTGGTACTTCGCTTTTCTTAGGTAACTGCTCAAGCATGGAAGAGAACATCACGCGCATTTCAGCTAATTGCTCTTTGTAAGCTTCAAGATTGACAGCTTTAGCTTGTTTAATCTCAAAAATTTGTTTGAGCTCCACTTCTTTCTGTTCAAGCTTTGTCAATTCTGCCTGCTTATCTTTCAATATGAAGTAATAGCCTCCTGCCCAGACCAACAGGCATATCAAAACACCAGCAATAATTTTTATCGGCGTTGGCCACTCACCACTTTCATTAAAATCCAATTCATTGATAGAGGAGAGATCCATTATTTATCCTCCTGAGTAGCATCAGTTGATTCGTTTACTTCCACCGTAAACTGTCTAATTGCATTGTTGTTGCTGGATGTGCGTTTGATGACTTGTAAACGAGATTCGCCGTATTCCGGATTTTCATCTAGTTGGCGCATGAACACAGATACTCGGGCATTGGATTCTGCTGTGCCACTGAATGTGATGGTGTTCCCTGTCCGTACCACTTTTTCCAAATGGATGCCTTCAGGCACGACTCGAGCAATGGAATCGAAGACTTTAACCACTTTAGGACGGCTTTCCTGTAGATCTTGAATAACCTGCATACGTGCTAGCAGGCGTTTTTTCTGTTGCTCCAGATCTTGAATTTCTTTGATCTTGATATCTAACTTGGCGATTTCTGTTTGTAATAAGGTATTTCTTTGATTTTGCTCGCTAATCAAGCTATCGGCATAACTCATTACAAGATAAAAAATAAGGGCTGCAAACAAAAAAGTCGCGCCCATCGCTAAATAAAACTGTTTCTGCCGCTCTTCTCTTCGTTCTTCACGCCATGGCAGTAAATTGATATGTGCCATCAGTCAAAACTCCTCATTGCCAAGCCGCAAGCAATCATCATCGAGGGAGCATCATTACTCAATGCCTGAATCTTCACTCGTGAACCAAGAATCATTTCAGCAAAGGGATTAGCAATAGAGGTTGAAGTACCCGTTTCTTCTTCAATCATCGTATCGATACCATTGATAGATGCGCAGCCTCCAGCCAAGATAATATGATCAATAGACTGGTACTGTGTCGACGCGGAAAAGAAAAACTGTAATGCTCTCGTGACGGTCATGGCCATCGAACGTTTAAATGGCTCAAGCACTTTTGGGCCATAGTCGTCGGGTAAACTGCCATCCTTTTTAGCACGTCCGGCCTCCTGGTATGACATACCATAATGGCGCTCAATATCCTCGGTTAACATCCTGCCACCAAAAGTTTGTTCCCGAGTAAATACAATCTTGCCATCGACTAAAACATGTAAGGTCGTTAAGGTGGCCCCCACATCCGCTACAGCAACAGTTAATCCCTGTCCATGATGTGGTAATTGACGCGCGATTAACTCGAAAGCATTTTCCATGGTGTACGCTTCAACATCGACCAGCCTTGGCTTTAAGCCCGCTTTTTCTACGACTTCGGTACGTACGTCTACATTTTCACGTCGGGAAGCAGCCAGCAACACATCCACAGCCTCAACATCAGCAGCTGAAGGACCTAATATCTCAAAGTCCAAACGTACTTCATCCAGCGGATAAGGAATATAATTTTCTGCTTCCATTAATACGTTTTCTTCTAACTCACGTTCTGATAATGAAGCAGGGAAAGAAACGATTTTGCTAATGGCAGAATTCGCAGACACGGCAACAGCGGCTTCTTTGGCTTTGGTACCGGAACGTTTGACTGCTCGTCTAATCGCTCCAGCGACCTCATCTCTATTTTCAATGCGGCTTTCCACCACGGCATTAACAGGCAATGGCTCAACGGAATATGACTCGACAGTGTACTTCTCACCTTTTTTGCTCAGTTCTAATACCTTTACTACCGAAGAACTGATATCTATTCCTAGCAAAGGGGATTTTTTTCGTCCGAACATTTATCGCCTCAATTCCCGTTGATTCAATTGCATAAGCCCACTTAGCACTCTTACTTAAAGTAGTTTATTAAGATTATTGGGGTTGTCAACCTAAATATATCAATAAAACTAGTGATTTGAACTCTCTCACTGTTATTATTTGTGACTCAATATATACTTTCACATCATTTCTTACATAACAGCCAAGTCTACATGCATCGATTTATTCGTTTCACTACAAAGCTTATTTTAATTCTAGCGTTGTTGACACTTATCGCCGTCGGCGTTGTCTATTTCTTTTTGGCGCCGAAACTGCCAGACACCAATACCCTCAAGGAAACACAGTTACAAATCCCGCTACGGATTTTCAGTTCTGAAGGCCTGTTAATGGCCGAATTTGGTGAAAAAAGACGTATCCCTGTTGAGTACAATGAAATCCCGAAATCGCTTGCTGATGCTTTTCTAGCGGCGGAAGATGATCGCTTCTACCAACATCCTGGTGTTGATTATCAAGGTATTATCCGCGCGGCTTATTCTTTGTTAGTGACAGGGGAAAAATCGCAAGGTGGTAGTACGATTACTATGCAGGTTGCGCGCAATTTTTTCTTATCTAATGAAAAAACGTATTTAAGAAAATTAAATGAAATTATTCTCGCCCTTGAAATTGAGAAAGTTTTATCCAAAGAAGACATTTTATCGCTCTATCTGAATAAGATATATTTAGGCAACCGCGCCTACGGTGTTGGCGCAGCGGCTAATGTCTATTACGGCAAACCACTAGATAAATTATCTTTATCAGAAATGGCCATGATCGCCGGTTTACCCAAAGCACCTTCAGCATACAACCCTATTGCAAACCCAGAACGAGCCACTATCAGACGCAATTATGTTTTACGCCGTATGTGGGAAGTGGGTTTTATCAAAAAAGAAGATTACGATCAGGCTATACAAGCACCCGTTACGGCAAGCTATCACGGTCCGGAAATCAAAGTATATGCCCCTTACGTTTCAGAAATGGTACGTACAGACCTAATCGCCAAGTTTGGTGAAGAAGCCTATACCAATGGCTTTAATGTCTACACAACAATTCGTGCCAAGCATCAACAAGCTGCTAATAAAGCCATACAGACTGCACTGTTAGACTACGATCGTCGACATGGTTATCGCGGTCCAGTCACCAATATAGCTTTACCAGAGGACCTATCAGATCGAGCAGCTCTCGATAAAATTCTGAAAGACTACGACAATATTGGTCCACTAAAAACAGCCCTTGTGATTGAAACCACTGACGAAAAAGCTGAGTTATACATCAGGAACTGGGGTTACGCACATTTACCACTCAATGCGGTGAAATGGGCTCAGAAAAAACTGAGTACCAATAGCCGAGGCGCTGTGCCAAAGAAAATCACCGATGCGATTAAGGCCGGTGACATTATTCGAGTTGAACAATTAACCAGTTCGAACTGGGAGCTGGCTGAGTTACCCGAGGCACAGGGCGCACTGGTAGCAATTGCACCGTATGATGGCGCTGTCACCGCTTTGAATGGTGGTTTTGACTTCTTCAATAATAAGTTTAACCGGGTGACTCAATCTCGTCGTCAACCTGGCTCTGGATTTAAGCCGTTTATATATTCTGCCGCACTGGAAAAAGGCTACACCGCCGCTACCATCGTCAATGATGCGCCAGTCGTATTTGATGATCCTGGCTTAGAGAATGTCTGGCGCCCACAAAACTACAGCGGCAAATTCTTTGGTCCCACGCGCTTAAGAGAAGCCTTAATTCATTCTCGCAACCTGGTTTCTATCCGCTTGCTGCGTGATATCGGCGCAGACTATGCTGTTGAGTATGCAGAGCGGTTTGGATTTAAACCGGGCATGATGCACAAAAATCTATCTTTAGCATTAGGTAGTGGCAGTGCAGCACCTTGGGATATGGCTCGTGCCTATTCATCACTGGCTAATGGCGGCTATAGAGTCGAACCTTACATTATTCAACGCGTTGAAGATGCTTCAGGAAAGATTGTGATGCAGGCCACGCCAGATACCGTGTGTGAAACCTGTTTATTGGATGCCTCTAATGATGATAATGATGAGTTCCATGCCGCGCAACGCATCATGACACCACAGAATAATTACATCATGAACAGTCTATTGCGTGATGTCGTTAAACACGGCACGGGGCGTAAAGCGATGAGTCTTGGACGGAATGATCTCGCAGGAAAGACAGGAACAACTAATGATCAGGTAGATGCCTGGTTTAATGGTTTCCATCCGGAACTGGTCGCTGTAGCCTGGGTAGGATTTGATAACCCACGCTCCTTGGGGCGTTATGAAACGGGTGGACGTGCTGCCCTGCCTATGTGGATAGACTTTATGAAGGTCGCTCTGGAAGGTATGCCAGAATCTCCTCTGGAACCACCAGTGGGTATGGTGACAGTGAGAATTGATCCTGCCACGGGTTTGCTCGCCAGACCAGAAGCAACGGATGCAATATACGAAACCTTCAGAGAAGAGTATGTACCGAAGCGGATGGCACCGCTATCAGGACAAGGTGATAGCGGCTCGTCACCGGTAATTGAACTATTCTGATTTACCGAACTTGTTTTACTAACTGCCCGGGCTGTAATTCGCCGTCCGGGTAATCACCATTGAGTAAACGCAATTGCTCGATTGGGCTATTACTGATTCTGCTCTGTTTTGCCCACGCAGCATAGTTATCACTTTTACCCACCTTCACAATTTGAATTTTTAATTCCTGGGCTAGTTTCACTTCATCATCTCTTAAACGATGTAAGCTTTTAATCGTTGTCAGAAAAGCCGGATCATAGCTGCTAAACATATTGCTACTTTCAGTACCGCCAAAGAAAATAAAGGCTTTGTCATTCAGGTATACCACCCCAACCCTGATCGTTTTATTCTGACTTAAAGCAATACCGGTATAACCTGATAATCCATGACTTTCAAAAGCCTGGCCAGATCGGATCGTCGTGATTTTTAACCGCTGCTTGATAAATTGCTCAGGTGATAACTGACGATTCAAATCTGCCGCTCCCATCTCTATCACCGCTTCGCCATCAGGAGCAATCGCTTGCAAACTGTCAGGGTTATTGTTGATATGCCACTTCTCAGGAAAATCAACGGCAAAGTTCATAGATAGATGGTAAAAATGATTCTCAGATCGTATGCCTTGGTCCTCACTATCGCCAAATGTCATGCCAGCAATATGTTCCAAGTAGGCCGCTTTCTCAATCCGGCCATCAGCTAGTTTATTTTTACCAGCAGCAGCCACCACTTCCTGTAAACGCGTATCGTTATCTGGATGACTGGCAAACAGGCCATGATAGCCTTGATAGTCACGTCCTTGCTTCTTGGCTTCAGCAGCAGCAAATATTTCCTGGTTTTTTAACACAGAAATCACATCAATCATCGCGCTCGGATCATAGCCAGCTCTAGCCAGATATTCAGCACCCAAGCGATCTGACTCAAGCTCATGCTCGCGACCATACCCACTCAATAATGCACCGCCCAGCATGTTGAATATATTTTGAGAACCAGCGTTGCGCAGCTCAGGTATCAATAATGACCCAAGTGTGTAACCAATATTGGCAGCCTGCGCCGCACTCTGTTGTCTGACACCATGTCTGGCTGTGACATGACCAATTTCATGGCCAAGTACTGCCGCAAGTTCTGCTTCAGAGTTCAGGTATGCCATCAGCCCACGAGTGATATAGATATACCCCCCCGGCAAAGCAAACGCATTAATAACAGGAGAGTCTAATACCGTAAATCGGTAGACCAGATCTGTACGGTGACTGACAGCAGCCAGCTTTTCTCCAACTCCCTGCACATAACGTTGCAGTTGTTCGTCATCGTAGCGACCATATTCTGCAATGATTTTGGGATGGTTTTCTCTGCCCATTTGCAGTTCAGAATCTTCGCCAAACATGACGAAGTTTTGATCCCCGGTTACCGGGTTTGTTGCACAACCACCAAGCCCCAGAAACAACAAAGCCCCTGCGATTAAGCAGAGGCTTCGTATTCTGTCGTGACTTGTACTAGCTTTTACTAATACGTCAATCATAATTCAAACCATTCTGTGGTTCCGACAGATTATTTACCGTATTTCTGACGGAATTTATCAACACGACCCGCCGTGTCTAACATTTTTTGTTTGCCAGTGTAGAACGGGTGGCATTCTGAACACACATCCAGAGTCAAGTCTGAAGTGCGTGTAGAGCGAGTTTTAAAGGTGTTACCGCAGCTACAGGTAACATTGATCTCGGTGTAATCTGGATGGATATCCGCTTTCATATCTGTACTCGTTAATGTGTGTTTGCAAAAATCTTGCTGTAACCATAAGGTTACGAGCTTTAGAACCGCGTTATTTTATAGATCAACCCGACTTCAGGCAAGTTTATTTATAATAAATTATGTTTATACTTTCTCAGCCACCAGCATGGCTTGATTTCGCCAACCTAAATCACATTGTCCAATCAAGGCTTCCTCACGGTAAACTCTTACTTTAAGCGCGTTAAATAGTCTAAGCAACTCATTATCTGCCAATAAAAAAGCGGGATTGCTAGGTCCGCTATCATTGACCTTATCAAGGCAGAAAGTCTGGTAAAACAATATGCCTCCAGGTTTGAGCGCCGATATGATCTTTGCCGTCAGGTCCCTGTCCAAAAAATGAGACACCACAATGACATCATAAAGATTGGCTTCAGGCGGATTAGCGATAACATCACGCTGTTGGGTGTGAATGTCAGCATTTCTTTTTAAGGCCATTTTATCTAGTTGATAAATAGCAACGGCTGAGATATCCCAACTGTGAACCTTCAAGCCTTTTTCACTCAGAAAAAGACTATTCGCCCCAAGGCCACAAGCCAGATCCAGTGCTAGCCCGGTTATCGGCAATAAATGTTGATTTTGCTCTAATACCAGTGAAACAGTTGACACTGCATGTTCAGCATCTTGCTTTGAATATATGGCATCCCATTTTTTCTGCACATCCAAAGCTAACGACGCCAAAATGCAGGGGTTAATACGACAAGTAATGTAAATATTTCCAGACGTCCCAATAACATAGCCATAGCCAGAACCCATTTAGATGGAGCATTGATATCACCAAAGTTGGCACCAACTTCACCCAGACCAGGTCCCAGATTATTTAGACAGGCAGTTACTGCCGAGAATGACGTGACCACATCGAGTCCGGTCGACATTAAAAACAAATGCATGATACTGAAACAGAACACATACATAGCAAAAAAGCCCCATACCGCGCCAACCACTTTCGCAGGTAGGGCTTTACCATTCACCTTAATGGCAAAGACCGCATTAGGGTGAATCAGACGTAATACTTCACGGTAGCCCTGCTTAAACAGCAACATAATACGGATGACTTTGATGCCGCCACCCGTAGAAAAAGCACAGCCACCGATATAACTTGCCATCAATAACAGGATAGGTAAGAAACCAGGCCATAGGTAATAATCTGTAGTGGTATAACCAGCAGTCGTGCCAATAGATACTGTCTGGAAAACACCTTGATGGACCGCAGTCCACAAATTATCAAAGGTACCACTGAAATACAGATAACTGGATGTCACGACCGAGATAACACCGAGAATGGCCAAATAAGTTCGTAACTCTGAGTCTTTCCAATAATGTTTGATACTACGATGGCGCCAAGCCAGAAAATGTAGCGAGAAGTTCATACCAGAGATCAACATAAAAACGACGGTAATCATTTCAATCGTGGAGCTATCAAAGAAACCAATACTGGCATCATGTGTGGAGAAACCACCTATCGCCACTGTTGAGAAACTATGACAAATGGCGTCAAACCAAGTCATGCCACCTAAACGGAAAGCAATGGCGCAAGCAATGGTTAATGATAAGTAGATATACCAGAGCGCCTTGGCTGTTTCGGTGATGCGAGGTGTCAGTTTCGCATCTTTCATCGGCCCCGGAGTCTCAGCACGATAGAGCTGCATACCACCCACACCCAATAAGGGCAAAATAGCGACAGCCAAGACGACAATCCCCATGCCGCCTAGCCATTGTAAAAACTGACGATAAAATAATACGGCTTTGGGCAGTGTATCGAGTCCTGTTAGCACTGTTGCCCCAGTTGTAGTTAAGCCAGACATCGACTCAAATACAGCATCGGTAAACGACATTTTTGGGACTTCAGTCAAAAAGAAAGGCAGTGACCCAGATAAGCCTAATGCAATCCAGAACATCACCACCACGATAAAACCGTCACGTATTTTTAGCTCTTTACGATGGTGTCTAACAGGTAACCAGAACAATAATCCAATGATTAACAGCAAAACAAACGCCGTTAAAAACGCACTACTGGCTCCATCCTGGTAATACCAGGACACCAAAACTGGAGGCAGCATAGTAATACTGAAAAGTGACAGTAAAATTCCTAGAATGCGCTGAATCGTCAGTAACTGCATAATATTTAGCTCAAACTCGCTTGACGACGATAATAAAACCAAACGGCCAGGATAAGCACTATCAGAATAAATATTGGCCAACGCTTCGCAGTGACATACGGCGTTGCGCCCTGCCTTGGTTGAATGTTTGTCGTCAGCGTTGCCTGCTCAAACTGAGGCGTTTGTGACTGAATACGGCCTTTATAATCAACAAATGCTGAAATACCATTTGTCGTGGCTCGGACCAACGGTCTCTCAGTCTCCAGGGCACGACTTCGTGAAATTTGTAAATGCTGATGAGGCGCAAATGAATCCCCATACCAGGCATTATTAGTCGCATTCACCAGAATAGAAGCTTCCGGCAAGGCATCCAAAACTTCAAGTGAAAACACATCTTCATAACAAATAGAGATGCCAACTTGCTGCCCAGAGGCTTTTAACAGACTTTGTTGCTCTGGTCCTGGTACAAAGCCAGACATCGGCAAATCAAAGAAAGCAATCAAGCCTCTCAACCAGGCAAAAGGCACATAATCTCCAAACGGCACCAAATGACGCTTATGGTAGAAACCAGCATCCTCACCAGCCACCATCATACTGTTGTAATAGTCTTGCCCGTTTTCATCTTCAAAAGGCAAGCCTAATAAAATATCCGTATTGTGTTGTTTCGCTTCCTTAATGAGCGGGTCGATAAAAAAATCTTTCAGCTGATGATAAAAAGCAGGAACGGCATTTTCAGGCCAGACCACCAGTTGGCTGTCCCAATGTTGCTCGGTTAACTTCTGATAGAGTGCAAGCGTACTGACAAGCTGTTCGGGGCTCCACTTTACATCCTGTGGCACATTACCCTGCACGATCGTAGTGTTAATAGCTTCGCCTGAAGGCTGAGTCCAATCAACAGATTGTAGCCCTTGTCCTCCCACCCAGATGACGATAACAGGCACAATGAATAATGGCTTTTTATGTTTAAACACAATAAACAAACTGCTTGCCGTCAGAGCCACCAGGAAAGACACAGCATTCACCCCCACGACCGGCACCCAACCTGCTAATGGCCCTTCTATCTGGCTCACGCCAAGCTCTAACCAGGGAAAACCACTCAAAAACCATGCTTTAAATAATTCAAAGCCAAACCATATGGTGGGTAACAGCAGTGCGATATCAAAGAGAGTGAATGTATGAGAAGTGCATTTTTTGACTAGCCAGCCAAATAACGCCAGATAAGAAGCTAGGATAGCGACAAACAGAAAAGTCAGCATGCCTGCTAAAATCCAGCTGGTATGGCCAAAAACATGAATGGCGACATACACCCAGGACACACCCACACCAAACATACCAAGACCAAATAACCATCCGCGCCATGCGGCTTGTTTCGGTGTCGTATTATCCCAACTGGCGAAAAGCAAAATCAGGCTGAGAATGGCAATGGGATATAGGTTAAAAGGGGAAAAAGCCAGCGGCAAAATAGCGCCACCCATGAATGCAACGATATTTCCTTTCCAACCCTGCATTGTCAGCCTATTACTTTTTTGCATTATTCGGTATCAGCTTCTGGCTCTTCTTCAGGTGGTAAAATCACCATTTTCATCAGATATAAACGACGATTGTCGGCACGCAAAATGGTGAACTGGAAGCGATCAATCGTGATTTCTTCCCCTCGTTCAGGCAGGTGACCGAACTGATTAACGACATAACCACCCACCGTATCAAAGTCTTCATCACTCCAATTGGTTTCAAAAAACTCATTGAAGTCTTCAACCATCGTTAATGCCTTGATGGTGTACGTATTTTCATTTCTTTGCAGAATCGGCGCATCATCATCGATATCATGCTCATCTTCGATTTCACCGACGATTTGTTCCAGTACATTCTCGATCGTGACGATACCTGCCACACCACCATACTCATCTACAACGATGGCCATATGATTACGGCGAGCCCGAAACTCACGTAACAACACATTCAAACGTTTGCTTTCAGGAATAAATACAGCGGGACGTAGTATTTCGCGCAGGTCGAAATTAAAATCACCGCTGTTCACCACAGCGGTTAATAAGTCTTTTGCAAGCAAGATACCAATCACATCATCACGGTCATCATCCATCACAGGAAAGCGAGAATGAGCCGTTTCGGTGACCAGTTTCAGTGTTTCTTCAGGTGGTGCATCACGTGACACCATGACCACTTGTGAGCGTGGAATCATAATATCGCGGGCTTGCATTTGTGACACGCTTAATGCGCCTTCGACAATAGATAGCGCTTCTGAGTCCAGAATATGTCGTTCAGATGCTGAACGAATTAATTCAATCAGTTGTTCCTGATCTTGTGGCTCCAGAAATAAATTACTGAGCTTTCGCACCCAGGATTGATTTGCTAAGCGACTCGGTCGTCCTTCACTCATGATTCCACTCCCTGCCATTCATAGGGATTAGCTATATCTAATTGATGCAGAATATTTATTTCCAATGTTTCCATCTGTTCCGCTTCATCCGATTCAATATGATCATAACCTAATAAATGTAAACATCCATGGATCACCATATGTGCCCAATGATGTAACTCTGCCTTGCCTTGTTCCTGTGCTTCTTTTCTGACTACAGGTACGCAAATCACTAAATCGCCCAATAAACGAGGCTCTAATTTAATGGGTGCATCAAAAGGAAAAGACAAGACATTGGTTGGGCCATTTTTGCCACGATACTGACTGTTCAGTTCAGCACTTTCTGATTCATCGACTAAGCGTATACTCAACTCACAGTCTTCATTGACTTCGGATAGTGCCGCTTCAGCCCATTGAGTAAACAGTGGTTCATCTGGCTTTTCGCCTTCATAAACGCACTGAAAATCCACGACAACGCTCATGCTTTTTTATCAGCCTTATCGTATGCCAAGATGACTTTTTGTACCAGCGAATGTCGAACAACATCTTTTGCCTGGAAGAAAGTAAAGCCGATACCGTCCACATCCTTCAATACTTCAATAGCATGACGTAAACCAGAGCGTGTTGAACCGGGCAAATCTACCTGAGTGATATCACCCGTAATAACGGCAGTAGAGTTATAGCCCATACGAGTCAGGAACATCTTCATTTGTTCGGTGGTGGTATTTTGCGCTTCATCCAGAATAATGAAAGATTCATTCAGTGTTCTACCACGCATATAAGCCAGTGGTGCCACTTCAATGACATTACGTTCCATTAATTTAGCCACGCGCTCAAACCCAAGCATTTCATATAAAGCATCAAACAATGGTCTGAGATAAGGATCGACTTTCTGCGCTAAATCACCCGGTAGAAAACCGAGACGCTCGCCCGCTTCTACTGCTGGTCTGACCAGTACAATCCGACGACAAAAATCACGCTCCAAAGCCTCCACGGCACAAGCCACAGCAAGGTAGGTTTTACCCGTACCAGCGGGCCCCACACCAAAGTTTATATCGTGGGTCATGACCCGGCGTAAATACGCTTGCTGATTTTCGCCACGAGCTTTAATTAAGCCACGCTTGGTTTTGATCACCACTTCTTTGTCCGGTTCTGTCGCCGCGGATACATCTTCACCACCACTTTTACGAATGGCCATGTGAATTTGTTCAGGCGCTAACACTGACTGTGCGGTTTCGGCGTACAAGTCGTGAATCACTTCCTGAATTAAGGTCAGCGTGTCTGCCGGACCGATAATCTGAAAGTTAACACCACGATTATTGATTTCCACCCCAAAGCCACGCTCCATCATTCGAATATGTTCATCCAAATGACCACAGAGGTTGGCAAGGCGAGGATTATCTGCTGGGCTTAGCTCGAAGCTGATGCTATCGAGCGCTTGAGAGGTTTGAGTCACTATATAATTCCGATGAGCTTAAAGTGCAACGCTATCAGCGACTAATTCGCCGCGCAAGGAGTTCGAGAAGGCTTCTTCGATATACACATCGACAAACTGACCGATAAGACTGCTGTCACCGGGGAAATTTACCACTCGGTTATTCTCGGTACGACCTGCCATATCGCCACCACCACGATGTGCTTCGCGCTCGACTAGAATACGTTGTGTTGTGCCCACCATCGCTTTCGCATGTTCATCTTCCAGCTCACGCAAACGATCCTGCATAATTTGCAAACGGCGTTTCTTTTCTTCTTCAGAGACAGAATCCACAAATGCCGCAGCCGGTGTCCCAGGGCGAGCGCTATAAACAAAGCTGAATGAGTGGTCGAATTTAATCTCGTTGATTAAATCCATGGTCGCCTGAAAGTCTTCTTCTGTTTCATTGGGGAAACCGACAATAAAGTCACTCGACATACTTAAGCTCGGTCTGACTTCCAGTAATCGGCGAATCTTACTTTTATATTCCAATGCAGTATGACCGCGCTTCATCATCGTCAGAATACGATCGGAGCCAGATTGAACGGGTAAATGCAGATGATTCACCAACTCAGGTACTTCGGCAAACGCTTCAATCAAGCTGTCAGAAAATTCAACAGGATGAGACGTAGTAAAACGAATCCGTTCAATACCATCAATGGCTGCCACGTAATGAATCAGTAACGCTAAATCCGCAGTTTCATCACCTTCGATAACACCTTGATAAGCGTTAACATTCTGGCCTAACAGATTGACTTCGCGTACACCTTGCGCTGCCAACTGACGAATTTCACGCAGAATAGGGCCAACCGGACGACTGACTTCTTCACCACGGGTATAAGGCACCACACAGAATGTGCAGTATTTACTGCAGCCTTCCATCACCGAAACAAAGGCGGTCGGGCCTTCTGCTTTCGGGGCGGGTAAGTTATCGAACTTCTCAATCTCAGGGAATGAGATATCAATGCTGGGTTTGCGGCTGATTTTGACCTCTTCCAACATGGCTGGAAGACGGTGCAAGGTTTGTGGTCCAAAAATCAGATCGACATAGGGCGCACGCTGACGAATCGCTTCACCTTCCTGACTGGCCACACAGCCACCCACACCGATAACCAGGTTAGGACGCGAGTCTTTCCAGCGTTTCCAGCGGCCCAGTTGGTGGAAGACCTTTTCCTGGGCTTTTTCACGAATCGAACAGGTATTGAGCAACAATACGTCCGCTTCTTCAGGAATATCTGTAGGTTCTAATTGATGAGATGCCGCCAGGACTTCTGCCATTTTTGATGAATCGTACTCATTCATCTGACAGCCGAATGTTCTGATATAAAGTTTGCCAGCCATAGTTTCTGCTAAAGTCAAAGGGCGCACAGGATACTATTTTTTAGCTGATTAGTACATACAAGTGATTGTTTTTACTAATAACTGCAAATATAGTGTGGGAAGCAACAACAACAAGGAAGTGAATCATGGCAATCAAGGATTGGCCTGCCGATGATCGCCCTCGAGAAAAGCTTTTATTATCAGGTGCTAAGGCATTGTCTGATGCAGAGCTACTGGCGATTTTTCTGCGCACGGGTGTAAAAGGATTTTCCGCTGTCGACTTAGCCCGCAAACTCATCCATGAATTTGGATCGTTGCGGCGCTTACTGGAAGCGGATCAGCAAGAGTTTTGTCAGGGCCATGGACTTGGCCAGGCAAAATATGTGCAATTACAAGCCGTTCTGGAGATGGGCCGTCGTCATTTAGAATCCAGCCTGAAACATGGCGATGCATTTACCGATGCAGACACTACCATGCGTTATATAAAACAGCGTTTACGTGCCTACCCGCATGAGGTTTTTGCCTGCCTCTATCTGGATAATCAGCATCGTTTTCTACAGTTTGACGAATTATTTCGTGGCACGATTGATGGGGCCAGTGTGTATCCACGTGAAGTCGTCAAGTCAGCACTCCAACATAATGCTGCAGCGGTTATTCTTGCTCATAATCATCCCTCAGGTATTGCTGAGCCCAGTCAGGCTGATATTCACATAACGAAACGCATCCAGTCTGCACTTGACCTTGTGGATATCCGAGTACTGGACCACATCATCGTCGGCGATGCTGATGTAACCTCACTTGCACAGCTTGGCCATGTCTAACTATGTCAATTGCCTCATTAACAAATGAAATGACCTAATTAGAATAAACTCAGGCTCTCTATCATTGATAGGTTTACGTTAAACCGGATGAGAGAGTTATCATGAAGTCTATAAAAGTAGCCGGTCTAGGCTTATTACTGAGTCAAACCATTAATGTCTATGCTGCTGAAAACAGGTTAATTGATGATGCCAGTCTGAGCTTGGGCAGTCTGGTTGTATCATCAGATAGCACGGGGCCATTGACCTCGCGCAATCTGTCGACATCTGTTGATGTGCTGAACCAAGACCGTATTGAAGATCAAAATGTCAATTACACATGGCAGCTTTTTGACCAAATGCCAGGTGTGATGTTAACGCAGTTCGGTATGGGTAATGAGTCTGGCAAAATTTCCTTTCGTGGCTTTAATGGTGAAGGTGAAGTTAATGCAGTAAAACTCCTCATCGATGGTATTCCCAGTAATCAGAACTCCGGCAATATGCCTTCTCTGGAATTGCTGACACCTCTGGAAATCGAAAGTATCGAAGTCGTACGAGGCACGAATGACCCACGCTACGGTTTGCATAATATTGCTGGTAATGCTGGCATCTTTACGCATCAAGGCGGTAACTATAACAAAGCCCGCGTCACTTATGGCAGCTATGCGACACGAAATGTACAGTTTGTCAGTGGTATAGAAAACAATGGCTTCTCGCAAAATTACGCAATCAGTTATCTCAACTCAAACCGCTACCGCCATCATAGTGATATTGAAAAAAGTACTTTTTCCGGAAAATGGTTTTACACAGCCAATAGTGGGCGTGCCCAAGTTGGCTTGATTGTGCGACATGGTAAAGCTGAAGGTGAAGAAGCGGGTTACCTGACACGGGCTGAAGCACATGATGATCCTGAACAATCTCGACCACATAACAAGGCAGATGGTGGTGATCGCATGATGACTCAATTCAGCGCTCATCTGGATATTGATATCGCTGATAATCTTTTCTGGACCAGCAAGGCCTATCTAAATGAGTTAGATGAAGATCGTTATGTCACCTTTGCAGCAGGCGGCAACCATAACGAACGATTAACCGAAGAAGAACATAAAGGCGCTTTAACGACTTTAACCTGGCGACCGGATGTGAGCTGGGCGCATGAGTTCAGCCTGATGGGCGGCCTGAGTGCTGAATGGCAAAATAATGAAAGTCGTCGTTATATCGTCGACCTGGACCGAAGCCGAACATCAGAGACACGTAACCAGAATTTCGATTTTGATATTTATGGCGGCTTTATCCAGGCCATTTATAAACCCACTGAAAAACTGAAAATTGTCCCTGCTTTCCGTGTTGATACGGTGCGTGGCAGCTTAAATGACAACGGCACACATCGCGATATCAACGATTACGGTAATATCAATCAACCTAAGCTGAGCGCCGTTTATTCTTTTAATGATCAATATGCTGTATACACCAACTGGGGCAAAACCTTTCAGGTCGCTTCTGGTGCCGCCAGCTATAAACAAAACACATTATCAAACGATCTCGATGCATCGATTAACGAAGGTTGGGAAGTCGGACTTAAATTCACTCCTACAGACTGGCTGAATGGACGCGTTGCAGTCTGGCAGCAAGTCGCTGATGGTGAGTTTAAAACCAAGTTAGGTGACGCGAACAATGACAGTGAGAATATTGGTAAAACGCAACGTCGAGGCATAGATTTTCAATTTAATGCACAAGCCACTGATAAGCTGGGCCTCTGGTTCGCTGCCTCATTCCAGGATTCTGAAATCCTTAAAGCGGGTGCAGATAAACCACTTAATAAAGGCAATGAGATTGATCATGTACCACACTATTTGATTGATGCCGGCGCAGACTATCAAGCCACACCAAAGCTTAAATTATCTTCTTGGGTCAGTGCGCAGGATGATGCTTATTTAAATCAGGAAAACAATACTAATAAGTATGGTCAATACGTTTTGGTTAATGCATCAGCTAGCTATGCACTGACAGAAAAAGTCAGGCTCGATCTCGAACTTAAAAATATTTTTGACCGCTATTATGAGTATGTTTGGATGAACTCAGAATCAATGCATTCGCCCGGTGATGGCCGTTCAATATATGGTTCTATTCAATATGACTTTTAATTACGCATGAGAAAAGCTCGACAGCTGTGGCTGGACATTCACACCTATCTTGGACTGAGTATCGGTTTATTACTGGTCTTATTAGGTCTAACAGGCAGTATTTTGGTGTTTTATCTGCAATTCGATATCTGGTTAAACCCAGATATCGAAGCGGTGTCGACAGCCCCTGTCCGTCAGCAACAAGCTGTCTTTGATCGGTTACATCAACAATTTCCAACACGAACGGATTCCTGGCGTATTGAACAACCATTGCATCCAGGCTGGCCCATCATGGCGCGTTATTACACACCAGTTGAAACTCGCGACTCGATGTTTGCGCCTTTAATGGTCACCCTTGATCCTGTCACACGAGACATCACCAGTGAACGATTCTGGGGCGAGTTTGCGATGACCTGGATCTACAATCTGCATTACACCCTGTTACTAGATAAAAACGGCAAAACCTTTATTGGCATCATCGGCCTGATTAGTCTGATATCACTCATTTCTGGCATGGTCCTATGGTGGCCAGGCTGGCTAAAATTACGCCAGGTGTTGGCTTGGCGTCTGCGCTCCAGCTATGCCAAAAAAGTGTTTGATCTCCATATTTTGTCAGGCAGTTATGGTTTTATTGTGCTGTTAATGCTGAGCTTAACGGGAGCGGCGTTGGCGCTACCCACACAAACACATGACATTATTCGCACCTTTTCACCATTAGCCTCAAGCCCCGATCTGACTCGTTCACTTCACGAAAAAGCGAACAAGCCTGTTATCTCAGCAGATGCCGCTGTAAAGTCAGCGTTTACAGTTTTCCCCGACGCTGAGTTACGCTGGGTAGAGTCGCCGGGTAGTCAAAAAAATAGTTGGCGCGTCGTTTTCTATCAACAAGGCGAACCCAGTCGTCGCTTCCCGAGAACTCAGGTTTGGGTGAATGCATACAATGGTCAGATTGTCGCCAGCCGTGATGGGTTGGCTGATAAAGCCGGAGATAAAATCCTGAATTGGTTACACCCTTTACATAACGGTGAAGTCTTTGGACTGACTGGGCGGATTATTGTCTTTATCAGTGGCTTTGTGCCGTTAATATTATTTGTTACTGGCTTATTACGCTGGCAGCAAAAGCGGCGCGCCAAACAACGCACCGCTTCTCGTCATATCTAATCCTCGTCCCAATCTACTGGCGTGTCTTTAAAGACTTTTTTGCCCGTGAACATCGCAGAAACCAGACCATTACGTTCCCGAAGCTCGCTATATACGACGCCCAGAATATGTAAGATGATGGCCAGGCTCAGTAACCAGAATACGATTTCATGTATTTCTTTGAAGGGTGAACGGAATTCTCGCATTTGTTGATAAGCGGCCTCATTAACACCATCTTTTGAATAGGGCTCGACCAAAGTTTCAGTCTGTGGACTCTCTGCTACCCAGGCCTTAAAACTCTCTCCAAATGGCGGCATATAGACATCAGTGCCACCCAGTACCAAACCGGTTACCGCCTGGGTCGTTAATAAGATAAATAATAAGGTCACCATCAATCGTGCCAGAGGATTATGTCCTGCAAACCCCACCGGCTTACCCTCGTTGATGCTCTCCAGGTATATTTGCCGCTGTTGTTTATACTTTTTCCCTACTGGCAAAATGGCTGCCCAACGACTAAACCGGTTCCCGATAAACGTCCAAAACAAACGCACAGCTAAATTAATTACAAACACATAACCAATATAGACATGCCACGTCTTTAACAGAATTTTGCCATCTGTGCTTACACCAAGGGCTTTACTGTTCAAGATAGCGACCCCGATTGCAATCAATGCAATCACCGACAATACATTTATCCAATGAAACCAACGGACCATGCGATCCCATACCGGGTATTCCGTTAATGTTCTAGCCATTTGTTTTTTCATTTCTCTCTCTCTTCTTATTTATCGACACGACAATATTCACCGCTCCAGTCATGGAGATAGGGTGTGATCGTTTTATGCTCTTCGAGATGGTTTTTCCACCAATTTTTTAGAAAAATAAGGACTTGCTCTGGCTGCTTTTGCTGTTTAGCGTGATGACACTCAACCTTAAATTCAGTGATCAGATTATCCATAGCTTGTTGATAGTTTTTGAGTTCTGGATATTCCGTTGAATTTAATATGCCCTCTTCTGTTTTATAATGAAACAGGATATAACTTATCAAAAGCTTAACAGTGGGTAATAAGGACTCAAACTCCAGCTCTTGCTGTAGAAAATAATGTAATGAATTGATAGTGGCTAGAATGGCACGATGCTGCTCATCAATAATAGGCACCTGCTGACTGAACTCATCTTGCCATACGAGCAACAATGGTCTGTTCATGCCCATCTCCTAAGCCTATTTCACAGCTATTTTAAACTGAAAACGGATATTTAATAGCCTCATGATAGCGGTAGTCTTTTACCTCAAAATCATCCAAGGTCACCCACGTTTCCAGATCCTTTAATGATCGAATCTCAGGGTTAATGTGTAAGCTGGGCGAAGGGTAAGGCTCACGTTTTAATTGCACATCACGCATTAACTCCAGCTGATCTTCATAGATGTGAGCATTCACAATCTTATGATAAGCCTTGCCCGGCTTGAGACCAGAAATCTGCGCCATAATTTTGAGTAAAAAGAACACTTGCACCTGATTAAAATTTAACCCTAGCGGCACATCACAAGAACGCTGGTAAGAGGTTAAATACAGCGTATCACCTAAAACAGAAAAGGTATGGGTATGCATGCACGGTCTGAGACACCCCATATCAAACTCACCCGGATTATAAAAGGTCAGGATTTCACCTCGATCATCAATACCGCGTTTCAGATCATCCGCGATCTTTTGTAACTGATCTAAGGTCGAGCCATCAGGCTTTTGCCAGCGACGGCCCTGAACGCCATAAACCCGCCCCATATCATCTTCACCTTTGCGGTGAGGATTATTTAGCCAGTCTTTATTATCGTTGGCATTAGCATCCCATGTACGACATCCAATGGCACGGAAGTCTGCTGCATTATCATAGCCGCGCAGGTATCCCAGCATTTCTGCAATAGCCGCTTTCCAGTAACTTTTTCGGGTAGTGATGAGTGGAAATTGGTTATTAGCGACATCATATTCCAGGTCAGCATTAATGATGGTCAGACAACGCTTACCTGTCCGCTCATTTTCCACCCACTCGCCTTCGTCAATAATACGTTGGCATAAATCCAGATACTGTCTCACTCAGAAGGCTCCAATTCTCACTGCAAATTGCTGATGATTTTGGCATTGCTTGTTCCGACAAACAACCTCATTAAGGCGACAGGTTATATTTTTGCATCCGATATAACAGGGTATCGCGACTTATTCCTAGTAAACGGGCCGCTTTAGAACGATTTCCAGCCGCCATCTCAAGCGCTTGTTCAATTAAATCCAGTTCCACTTTGGCGAGATCAATGCCGCTGGGCGGTAATTGAAACTGATGCTGTTGTATAGTCACTTCAGGGCGCATCTCTCTGGGTAAATCACCCGGCTGTAATAGCTCGCCAGCATGCAATAAGGCAAGACGCTGACACAGGTTTTGTAGCTCTCTGATATTACCAGGCCAGTGATAATGTAAAAAACTTTGTTCGGCTTCTTTCGATAAACGCACCACAGCATTATTACCCGCATAAGCTTTCAGGTAATGCTTCATCAGCAGAGGAATATCTTCCGAACGCTCACGTAAGGCAGGTAATTCAATCGGTACCACCTGTAAACGATAAAACAAGTCAGCCCGGAACCTGCCCGCCTTCACTTCAGCTGGCAAATCGGCACTGGTCGCGGCGAGTATACGCACGTCAGCGACGTGCAAACGATGGCTTCCCTGTAACTGACACTCACCGGCTTCCAGAAAACGTAAGACTTTTGCCTGAACTGATAGTGGCAATGCATCTACTTCATCAAGAAAAACGGTACCGCCCTCTGCTGCCAGCAAACGACCACGAAACGTGACTTCACCTTGTTCATTACTGCGACCAAACAAATCCAGCTCAATATCTTCTGTAGGTAGCGCAGCACAATTGATGGTCACAAGCGCATTATCTTTACGACGACTTTGCTCATGCAGACTCAAGGCGATTAACTCTTTACCGGTGCCTGTTTCACCACTGATTAACACACTGGCATCACTTAGAGCAATCATGGGTAATGTACGCAAGATGTGAGTTAAATCAGGCGATTGGCCTAAAATTTCATTCATTACGCTTACCCCTGCATCTGATGTTGATGGTCAGGCATGGCATGGTGTTCATGTAAACTTTCCATTGGCCAGAAAAGCGTCGCAACTGCCATCAAAATGATCAGTAAACCTGCCGTTTTACGTAAGTTTGCTGAACGTCCTAAGGCAGCTAACATACCGGTAAATAATCCAGCGCCCATCACCGCGGGCAATGTGCCAGCCCCAAATGCCAACATGACCAAGCCCCCTTTCACCGGATCACCTGCTGTTGCCGCTACAGCTAATGCCGCGTAGACCAGACCACATGGTAGCCAGCCCCAGACCATGCCGAGGAAAAATGCTTGACTGACTTTGCGTACAGGCAATAGCTTTTGACCTATTGGTTGTAACCTGCGCCATAAGGGCGCCCCCATACGCTCAGCACGGGCAAACTTAGGAAACCATCCGGCCAGATACAAGCCCATTGAAATCATGACAATGACAGATAGCACTCTCAGAACCCAGTGTGCATTGATTTGTGTCAGAGGTGAGCTCAATAAGCCGACGATCAGACCTGCAAAGCTGTAGCTCAGGATTCGACCAAGGTTATAGTTAAATACGAACGGTAACATTCGCCTCTGACTCTCTCTGACCTCTTTAGGCAAACTCAACGTTAATGCGCCAATCACCGAACCACACATCGCAATACAATGAACGGTGCTGAATAACCCGAGTAAAAAAGCCGTGATATAGGAACTAGTGATGGCCGCCATGCTTACAAATGTCTCTTAAATTTTTGATTCATTTTCACATTATCACGTCGTTTTCGCATTAAATTGTGTCATTTCACACACCGCACATTGAAAAACCACACTTTTTAACGGGTATAAATTCATACAATTTCAAGTTGAGTTGTCTGAGAGAGAAGATAAATGAAACGTACCAGCCTGTCACTTAGCATTATGCTGAGTTTTGTCCTACCCTCGATTGCCTATGCTGAGCATAGCCATGATGTTGAAGAACTAGAAAAAGTCACCGTTTCTGGGCAAGCTATTCACCCCTTACCTCAAGAGAGCGCAGGGCTTGATCTGGAAGCACTTAAATCAAAACGTGCTCAGTCAAGTGATACGGCCTCACTACTGAAAGGTATTCCCGGCGTATCACTCTATGGTGCTGGGGGTGTATCAAGTCTGCCGGTGATTCGTGGTTTAGCAGATGACAGGCTTCGCATTAAAGTGGATGGCATGGACCTAATCTCGGCCTGTGCTAACCACATGAATCCCCCCCTTTCCTATATTTCACCCACCAATGTATCTGAGTTAAAAGTCTATTCAGGCATCACTCCTGTCAGTGCTGGTGGTGATAGTATTGGCGGCACCATCATTGCGAAAAGCAAACAACCGGAGTTTGCTAAAGATGCTGACAGTGTTTTGTCAAAAGGAGAAATTGGCGCCTTCTACCGTAGTAACGGTGACGCACGGGGTGCTAACTTGTCAGCCACTTTGGCGACGGATAATTTTAGTCTGAACTATACTGGCTCAACCAGCAAAGCCAATAATTACGATGCGGCGAATAACTTCAAGGCCGCTGGACCGGCAGCCTCAGATAGAGGTTGGTTGGACGGTGATGAAGTCGGCTCAACCGCTTATGAAACACGTAACCATGCTTTGAACCTTGGTTTTAAACTCGATAATCACTTATTACAAGTCAAACTCGCACATCAGGATATCCCATACCAAGGTTTCCCTAATCAACGTATGGATATGCTGGAAAACCGCAGTAATAGTATCAATTTCATATATAACGGCTTATTCGACTGGGGCACATTCGAGACGTCTCTTTATAGAGAAAAAACCCATCACAAAATGGATTTCGGTGATGATAAGCAATTTTTATATCCATCAATGGCAGGGCCGGCATTTGGTATGCCCATGGAAACGGAAGGTGATAATCGCGGCTTGAGTGTTAAAGCTGAGATCAATGCTAATGAGCGTGATCTTTACCGAATTGGTGCTGATATCCAACGTTACCGTCTCGATGACTACTGGGAAGCTTCAGGTGGCATGATGATGTCGCCAAACACATTTATCAATATTAACAATGGTCAACGTGATCGTTATGGTGTCTTTGCTGAAT
The DNA here is from genome assembly GCF_002341285.1 of Methylophaga sp. UBA2513. Lineage (NCBI taxonomy): Bacteria > Pseudomonadati > Pseudomonadota > Gammaproteobacteria > Thiotrichales > Piscirickettsiaceae > Methylophaga > Methylophaga sp. UBA2513. The sequence goes on from NZ_DDNT01000015.1 coordinate 96,748, forward strand.
GGGAAGCGGACTGGACATCAAAATGGACAACATTAGCAGGCATACGTCATGAAACAGTGAAAATGGATGCCGACGATGTACAAGGTTATAACTCGACAAATTATGACCCTACTGCTTTCAACAATGCAGATAGAAGCCAAACTGACAACAATATCGATCTGACATTGATAGGCCGCTTAACCCCATCTGATAACGCCAGTTATGAATTTGGTTATGCACAGAAAACACGTTCTCCGAATCTTTACGAGCGTTACGCCTGGTCAACCAACGGTATGGCAATGCGTATGGTGAATTTAGCCGGTGATGGCAATGGTTATGTCGGTAATGTAGACCTGGATCCCGAAGTCGCACATACCATTAGTTTCACAGCGGACTGGCATGATGCTGAGAAGCAAGACTGGAATATCACTTTCACGCCCTACATTAGCTATGTGGACGATTTTATCGATGCTAGACGCTGTAGCGGTCAAACAGGGATGATGGCTGTATGTACAGCATCTAATCTGAGCACTAGCGATGACTTCGTTTACCTGCAGTATGACAACGTCTCGGCGAAGTTATATGGCGCTGATTTATCTCTAGCTAAACATCTTTATCACGATGATAAGGTTGGCCATATCAGCGGGCAAGCGGTGTTCAGTTATGTCAGGGGTAAAAACCGGGATACCGGTGATAACCTCTATAACATCATGCCTCTCAATGCGACATTCATACTGCAGCATGCAAAAGGCGCTTGGCATAACACGGCTGAATGGCAAGTGGTTGCCGCTAAGGATCGTGTGAATGATGAACGTAATGAGCAAGAAACATCTGGTTATGGCTTATTAAATCTGCACACCAGCTACCAATGGAAGCAAGCTCGTGTTGATTTTGGTATCGATAATGTTCTGGATAAGGGCTACAGCGAACCTTTATCAGGTGCTTATACTGGCCAAGGTATGACGATGTCAGGTTCGGGGGTACCTTGGGGCGTGACTGTTCCAGGTATGGGCCGCTCGTTCTATACAGCACTTAGTTACTCTTTTTAATAGCTAGGCTATATAAGGCGTCTCTGAACTCATTAAGCAGAGACGCCTTTTTACTCAAATCAAGCTATCACACTTAATTTCAGATCAACCTTTCTAAGCTGTTCCACTTCATGCTCTAAATCCGCTTCTGTGAGTGGATGCTCTTTCAACCAGCCATCAGGCAAGACCAGCTCCATTTTTTTACCATCCAGCTTTAATTTAATATAAGTATCAGCTCGCTCGGATCGACCACGATTAAACACCATCGCCAAACGCAACAACACCGTTAAACGTTGCGTAGTCAGTTGCATTTCATCCGGTAATTTATTGATATGTTTCTTCGGGAACGAGCGGCGCTGTCCTCTTACCATCACGGATAAAGCATGTTGCTCTTCACGAGAGAAGCCGGGTAAATCAGAATGTTCAACCAGGTAGGCCGAATGCTTATGAAACTGATTGTGAGAGATGGCTAAGCCGACTTCATGTAATTTGCAGGCCCATTGTAGGCGGTGCAATAACTCATCATGATCCAGTTCCCAGTCATGGGCGACTTGTTCATAAAGCTGTGTTGCCATGACCGCAACGCGTTCTGCATGGGCTTCATCGACATGATAACGTCGCATCAATGCCAACACCGTGCGGTCACGCTCATCATCATGCTGAATACGACCGAGCAAGTCATATAATAGCCCTTCTCTGAGAGCGCCATCCGATACGATCATTTTTTCAATACCAAGCCGCTCAAAAGCTGCAGCCAACACACATAAGCCGCCGGCAATCACATTATTTCGTTCTTCTGATAATCCTTGTAATTTCGCCTCTTCAACACTGCCAGCTTCGATAAGATGATTCACCATCTTTTCCAAAGCCTTGGATGTAATGATGCCATCGTCCGCCCAGCCTTGTTCCTTACAAATATTAGCGACTGTGCGAATCGTACCGGATGCACCAATCGCTTCTTGCCAACCTGCTTGACGATAAGGGCGCTGAATGTAGCGAATGCGTCTCGCTGCCGCGAGCATGGCATGCTGCATTTGCGTTGCTGTGGTTTTGCCATCAGCAAAAAACTTTTGTGAAAAGCTGACACAGCCCATTTCCAGACTTTCTCGCATCAGGCCTTTAAACCCATCACCGATAATAAACTCTGTGCTTCCTCCACCAATATCCATCACTAAGCGGCGACTATCATCAAAAGCCAGCGAATGAGCCACGCCAAGATAAATCAGACGCGCTTCTTCTTCACCGGTGATAATTTCAATAGGATGACCTAATGCGAGACGTGCCTGACGTAAAAAGCGGCGTGAATTGTGAGCAATACGAAGCGTATTGGTACCCACGACCCTGACACTGCCATAGGGCAGGTCTCTAATGCGTTCACCAAAGCGTTCTAAACAAGCGATGGCACGTTCCTGTGCCTCGAGCGAAAGGTAATGATGTTTATCCAGTCCAGCACGAAGCTGAACCATCTCCCGCAATCTATCCACCACCTGAAAGTGACCATCACGCATTCGGGCAATGATCATATGAAAGCTGTTGGAGCCCAGATCAACGGCCGCCAGCACATCTTGATTTGTTTCTTGCATAGCACCTGTCAGTTCATTTTTAGGTTTATTCTGCACTAGCTGATTGCTGGTGGACAATGTTAAATCGTTTTTTTCATAAAAAAAGCCCGGTCTCAAATGCAGCCGGGCCTTTTGAAAAAGCGATAAGAACCATCGATTTTTATTCAATAACTTGGCCTTTAATCACTTGTTCGGCTTTTTCAATACTTAAGTGACGCACATCCTTACCTTCTACCAAATAAATGATGTGTTCACAGATGTTATTCGCGTGATCGCCAATGCGTTCCAACGAGCGCGCAGACCACATCATATCAATGACCCGCGTCACGGCACGATTATCTTCCATCATATAGGTCATGAGCTGACGAAGAATGGCTTCATATTCTGCATCGACTTCACGGTCTTCTTTGGCTACACGAAGCGCCATATCGACATCAAATCGCGCAAAGGCATCTAATGCATCACGCAGCATGCCACGCACATGGTTACCCATCGCTTGCAGTTCGCGGTAGTTATGCTTCGGGCGATCCTTTTCAGACAGATTCAGTGCCATTTTGGCAATACGTACAGACTCATCCCCAATACGTTCTAAATCGGTAATAGTTTTCAATATGCCTGATACCAGGCGTAAATCCCCTGCCGTTGGCTGACGAAGTGCAATAATCTGAATGCACTCTTCATCAATGCTCACTTCCATTAAATTGACGTCTTCGTCATTGGCAATCACTTCACGAGCGATATCGGCATCACCTTTAATTAATGCTTCCATTGCACTATGAACTTGCTGCTCGACTAGACCGCCCATCGCTAACACGCGAGAACGGATATCCTGTAACTCATTCTCGAACTGTTGCGAAATATGTTGGGAAGTAGTTGTAACCATGTCTTCTCTCCTCAGCGCCGATTAACCATAACGGCCGGTAATATAATCTTCTGTTTGTTTTTTACTTGGGTTGGTAAAGAGCTCATCCGTGGCACCAAACTCAATTAATTCGCCCATATACATAAATGCGGTGTAATCTGAAACACGTGCTGCCTGTTGCATATTATGGGTCACGATCACAATCGTATACTTCTCCTTGAGCTCGTATATTAATTCTTCGATCTTCAAGGTGGAGAGAGGATCCAGTGCCGACGCAGGTTCGTCCAATAATAAAACCTCGGGCTCAATGGCAATCGCGCGGGCTATAACCAGACGTTGTTGCTGACCACCAGACATGCCCATTGCTGACTCATGCAGACGATCTTTGACTTCGTCCCAAAGCGCCGCCCCTTTTAATGATTTTTCGACCACCTTATCCAGGGTAGAACGATCATTTACGCCTTGCAGTCTGAGGCCATACGCCACATTTTCATAAATCGATTTAGGAAATGGATTGGGTTTTTGAAACACCATACCGACCTGACGGCGCAAATCTGCCACATTCACTGAGGGTGAATTAATTTCCATATTATCCAGTAATAACTGCCCCTCCATCCGTACAGATTCAATCAAGTCATTCATACGGTTAAAACAGCGTAACAAGGTAGACTTACCACAACCACTTGGTCCGATAAACGCGGTGACACGGTTCTTTGGAATCTGCATATTGATGTTATGCAATGCCTGCTTATCACCATAAAACAGATTGAAATCTTTCACTTCCAGGCACAGTGTTTCATTGTCCAAGGTCACACGAGGACCGCGTTGCATCGATTCAATATCAATACCTCGTGATACGTTTTTCTGCTCTTTCACTGCTTCCATCGTTTAACTCTCACTTGCTTTATAAGTTTCTCGCAGACGATTGCGAATGCCAATCGCTGCCAGGTTCAGCACAACAATTATCAGTACCAATAAAAAGGCTGTGGCATACACCAACGGTCTGGCGGCCTCAACGTTAGGGCTTTGGAAACCCACATCGTAAATATGGAACCCCAAATGCATGAACTGACGATCTAAATGCAGGTAGGGCGCAATATTATCAATCGCTAATGACGGCGCCAGTTTGACTACGCCCACCATCATTAATGGTGCCACTTCACCTGCTGCTCGCGCTACGGCTAAAATCAATCCGGTCATCATGGCTGGTGCAGCCATAGGTAATACCGTTCGCCATAAGGTCTCAGCTTTGGTCGCACCGAGTGCCAGACTGCCCTCACGAATCGCTCTTGGAATACGTGACAAGCCTTCTTCTGTCGCCACAATCACCACCGGTACAGTCAAGATGGCTAAAGTCAGCGACGCCCATAATAAGCCAGGCGAGCCAAATGTGGGTGAAGGCAGTTTTGCCTGGAAGAAAAGCTCATCCACGCTGCCACCGATAAAATAGACAAAAAAGCCTAAACCGAATACACCGTAAACAATGGACGGCACGCCGGCGAGATTATTCACAGCAATACGAATGAGTCGAACCACTGCGCCCTGTCTGGCATATTCCTTCAGATAAACAGCGGCAACGACGCCAAACGGTGTGACTAATACCGACATAATCATCACCATCATGACGGTGCCAAAAATAGCCGGAAAAATACCGCCTTCTGTATTGGCCTCACGAGGTTCACCAGACACAAACTCCCAAGCATTGTGGAAATATTGTCCCAATTTTTGTAGTGTTGTCATGGCGTTGGGTTTATAGGCCTGAACAATTTTTGCCATGGGAATGTCCGCTTCACGACCATCAGCAATCCTGACAGTAATCTGATCCCGGTTCAGTCCTGAATAGAGTTCATCCAGCTCCACACGGATTTTTGCATAGCGTGCATTGAGCTGTTGGCGCTCTTCTTCTATCTCTAAATAAGGCGCGCTACCTTTTTCAACCTCATTCAGTTCCAGACGTCGTTCATCAATCCGTAGCTCTTCAAGACCATGATTGATTTTGCCAATCTCCGATTTTTCAATCTCTTTTATCTTGCTAAATAAAGCATTGCTGCGTGCCAGTCGGGTCTGAAACTCATCCCACGCTTGTTCCCCCTCCGCGACCACTTCACCTTGCTGCTTCACATTCACGAGGTAGCCATAGAAATTACCCCACTCGCGGCGTTCTATCGACATCAGTCCCGCAGGTTTTTGTGTATCAGCTATCCAGGGATCGTTAATCCAGCGAAAGTCGAGCCCAAAAAAGTCACGGTTGCCGATTTTTAATAAAGTACGGTTAGCGGTTTCCTGGCCTTCGGGTAAATGCACACCAGATAGTGCTAACCGCGCTGCCGGCACAGTTTCATGATCAACCCGCTCCCCTATCAGCATGACTTTTTTTTCACCGGGTTCCACATAAGTCAGCTCAACAATATCTGCAGGCCAGAAATGACTTAATCCACGCACGGCGATAAGGCCAATTAACCCCACTACCATGAGCAGACTGATACTGACAGCACCGGCGTTTAACCAGACCCAGGGCTTACCGCTATCAAACCAGATTTTCATTGAAGAACGTTGTTTCATTCTATTTCCTACTACAGCGAACTGTATTTATTACGTAAACGCTGACGCACAATTTCAGCAACGGTATTAAGAATAAACGTTGCTAAAAACAACACTAATGCCGCCAGGAACAGAACCCGGTAATGCGAGCTGGCGACTTCTGCTTCGGGCATTTCTACAGCAATATTGGCTGATAACGCTCTGAAACCCTCGAAAATATTAAAGTCCATAATCGGTGTGTTACCGGTGGCCATCAACACAATCATGGTTTCACCTACAGCACGCCCCAGACCGATCATCACCGCTGAGAAAATACCAGGGCTGGCGGTCAGCAGCACCACACGCGTCATGGTTTGCCATGGCGTTGCACCCAACGCTAAAGAACCAATGGTCAGATGTTTCGGCACGCCAAAAATAGCGTCTTCTGTAATCGAAAAGATGGTTGGAATCACTGCAAACCCCATCACGAGGCCCACTACTAATGAATTTCGTTGGTCATAATCAATGCCCATCTCATTCAGGAACTGCGGCATATTGCCATCAAATAACCACAATTCAATTGCGCCACTCGATGCCATCGAGACATACCCCACCAGCAGCACGATAGGAATTAAGATCGCAGGCTCCCAACCATCCGGGATACGCTCACGCCAGCGCTTGGGAAGTTTCGTCCAGCCCCAGGCAGTGAGAATAATCATGACGGGCAACATAAACAGTAACGTAAAGACACCCGGTAATTGATCTTCAACCAATGGTGCCAACCAGAGCCCCGCCAAAAACCCTAAAATAACGGTTGGCAATGCCTCCATAATTTCAATGGTAGGTTTCACAAAGCTGCGCATCCGGGGCGACATGAAATAGGCAGTGAAAATAGCGCCCATGATAGCGAGAGGCACTGCCACCAGCATCGCGTAGAAAGCAGCCTTAATGGTGCCAAAGGTTAACGGCGTTAAACTGAATTTAGGTTCGAAGTCATTACTGGCCGAAGAGGATTGCCAAATATATTCTGGTTTATCACGGCTTTCATACCAGACTTTCTCCCATAAGGAATGCCATGAGATATCAGGGTGTTCGTTATCAATATCCAGCAACCTGACATCACCTTTATCAGTGAAGCTGATAAGCCCATTGGCCCGTGGTGATAAAGCAATAACGGCATTATTATCGACGTATGGTTCAACCAATAGCGTGCGATGAGCCGTGGTGTGGTAAATGCCTAAGTGACCGCTTTCATCCAGCGTGACAAAACCTTTTCGGGCCTGTTCCGGTGCGATGGCAATAATCGGACTGTTTTGTTCAGCAAAACTCCGAACATTGTGTAAGGTGTAGTTATTGTCTTTATCCCTGACAGGAAACCATTGATCAATCTGACCGTCACTACGTCCTATCAATACTGAAATGCCACCTGTCAGAAATTCAAAGCTAGTAATATCAACCCCGGTCGGTACGGCTTTGATTTTCTGAATCAGTCGAGGCTTATCCAGGTTTTGTACGTCGTAGTAATAAACAAACCCTTTATCATCCACCAAGTAAAGTTCACGCTGATCTATATCGAGCTTAACGTTAGTCAACTGACTAGCGCCTTCTACGACAAGCTCGTGCTTTTTCTCCATGATAGTGAACTGTGTGTCATCAAGAAAATTAGCTTCTTTTTCGAAACGTTTTAAAACTAAGCGTTTGTCTTCAGTGTAAGCTGCAAAAGTCGTTTTATCTTCGTAACTCTGAACGGAAAGTAAATCAATTGCCTGACCTTGATCATCTATGAGGAGATGTTTTTCACCGAGCGGAAAAGTGATTTCAGGCACAATCACTCGCTGGGTTCCGGTTGGATACGTGACCTTATAACGCTCTTTGAACACTAAAGCATGGCCATCAGCAAAGCCATAACTAAACACTCCGGTAGTGGCTGCACCAGCACTGACACTACTGATTGCTTTTCCTTGCAGAGGTAAGGTGACCTCGTTCATCGTATTGCCGTTTTGTGCTTCAAAAAAACGGACACCACCATCATCATTAACTGCCATGGCGACTGTGTTGTATTCATTCAAAGATAAAAACACGGGCGGCTTAGTATCGCTGTGATAGGTGGCTTCGGTGTTGAGGCTAGCACCTTGGAATAACGGCATCACAACATAAAGTAGATAGAAGAAAATCAGCACAATAGCGAGGATGACCGAAATACCACCTACCGCCACGCCATATTTAGCTACGCGGTCTTTGGTTTCACGCCAGGCACGGCGGCGCTTTGCTACTTTGGAGCCAGGCGCTGGTAATACACTATTCTCGACGGTTTGTTCTTGCATCTAGCCATACCACTTAAGTTTATTTTTTGCTTTCTTCATTGCTAAACATACTGATTTGGAGTGTATTTAGCGATAAATTTAGAAAAAACGCCCCGTAAAAACGGGGCGCTTCTCTCGTCTTAGCAAATGCTTGTTTTTATTGCAGCTTTTGCAATTCTTTTTCAACAACAGCATCTGGAAGTGGAATATAGCCATCTTTGACGACCACTTTTTGACCCACTTTAGACAGAATCATTTTAACGAATTCACGATCAATCGGCGCTAATGGTTTGTTAGGCGCTTTATTGATGTAAACATACAGGTAACGTGAAAGCGGGTATGAACCATTCGCTGCGTTATCTAATGTAGCCGGAATCATTTCACCGCCTTCTTTTTTCGCTAATGCCAATGCTTTAACGCCAGACGTTTTATAACCGATACCAGAGTAACCGATACCGTTCAGTGATTTAGTCACGCCTTGAACAACAGAAGCCGAACCTGGTTGTTCATTCACACTGTTTTTGTAGTCACCTTTACAAAGGGCGTGATCTTTAAAGTAACCGTAAGTACCAGAAACTGAGTTACGACCATATAGCTGAATATTACCTAAATCCTGACCTAACTGACTCCAGTTAGTGATGTCTTCTGAATAACCACATGTACGTGTTGCAGAGAAAATCGCATCCACTTGTGGAATAGTCAGACCATCGATTGGGTTATCTTTGTGTACATACACAGCAAGCGCGTCAATAGCCACACGAATTGGCGTTGCTTTATAACCATATTTTGCTTCAAAAGCCGCGTCTTCTTTGTCTTTCATTTTGCGGCTCATTGGACCAAAGTTAGATGTGCCTTCAGTCAATGCAGGAGGCGCAGTTGAAGAGCCCGCAGCCTGAATTTGAATACTGACATTTGGATATTCACGTTTGAACTCTTCAGCCCACATGGTCATCAGATTCGCTAACGTGTCTGAACCAACACTCGACAAGCTGCCTGAAATACCACTCACTTTTTCATAGTCAGGTAAAGCAGGATCGACATCGCCCGCAAATGTCAGCGGCGAGAAAGCCATTGTCATTGCAGCACCTAGCAGAGCAAGGTTTTTCTTGAACATAGTGTTCAACTCCCAAAGATTAAAAGAAAAAAAGCAACGTTATTAACGTAAGCGCTAGGTAGTATGAGTTTTTCGTGTGACAAGCATATGAAAGTAATATGACAACCATGTTACAACAGCAATTTTGTTTACTTGCCAGACACTTAGACCGGAATTTTCTCCACTGCAGATGTTTCAGGAAAACAGCACTTAAAACTGCTGCCCTTACCTAGCTCGCTGTTGATGATGAGCTTGGCACCGTGCCGCTGAAGCACATGTTTTACTATGGCAAGCCCAAGTCCTGTGCCACCGGCGTCACTACTTCTACCTTTATCAACACGATAGAATCGTTCTGTTAATCGCTCCAGATGATGCGCAGCAATCCCTTCACCTTCATCAGTTACTTCAATGCACACACCATTGTCAGTTTCACGCCAACTCAGCGCCACTAAGCATCCTGCTGGCGTGTATTTCACAGCATTGAAGACCAGATTTGATACTGCGCTGCGTACTTCACCTAAATCACACACAAGCCATTTATCAGTTTCTAGGTTAAGGCTAAATTGATGGTCATGAAAGTGCTCCAATGCTTTGGCATCTTCGATAATTGAATGCAGTAATTTTTCAACATCCGTTGGCACTCTGCGTAAGGACTTCTCCCCTGTTTCCAGTTGCGACAGTACCAATAAATCTTTGATCATCATATGCATGCGCTCACTCTGCTGGCGCATAGCAGGGAGGGCCATCTTCCACTGTTCTGGGTCAGTGTCTTCAGTGAATGCTTCCAAATATCCACGTAATACCGTTAACGGGGTTTTTAGTTCATGCGATACATTGGCAACAAAGTCACGCCGCATTCGCTGTAGCTTGATGGTTTGCGTGATATCACGAGCAATCAATAATCGGCCTGATCCCATGTAGTTGACTAATTTCACCTCTAGTTGAATATCTTCATTTAGGGGTGATTTGACTGTTGCTGTGCCGCCCAGATGAATATGATTTTCCAGAAGCTGTTGAAAAGCAGGCTCGCGAATCAGATTATTAATCCTGACATGATTATCGCGCGGCCAGCGCACACCCAACAATTCCCGGGCGGCCTGATTAGCCCAATCCACCTCGCCATACTCTCCCAACACAACAATACCATCTGGTAAGGCAGCGGTAGCCGACTGAAACCGCTTGAGGTAGTCGGTCATTTTTTTCTTACGATTGCTGTTTTGTTGGCGCATTTGTTCTATTTGACGACACACATCATCAATGACGCCTTCCGCGCTGGGGGAGCGCCGCTTTTTAGGTTTTTGCAACCAATACCAGAGCTTGTACCAATTATGTTGCAGCCACAAAGCATAAGCCAAAGAGGCCACAAACATAAAAGCCATCATTTGACCAAACAAAAGTCCAACAAAACCTGCCAGACTGACAAGCGTTAGCAGTCGCCAATTATCCCATTGCATGATTCAGGTCGCTTAATCGACTGAAAAACGATAGCCAACACCTCTGACAGTCTGGATAAACTGGTCATGCCCCGTTGGTTCCAGCGCTTTACGTAACCGGCGAATATGGACATCGACTGTGCGTTCTTCAATGTATACCGTATCGCCCCAAACGTAATCGAGTAACTGTGATCGGCCATACGCGCGTTCAGGGTTTTTCATAAAAAAGTGCAGTAAACGAAACTCAGTTGGGCCTAACTCAACACGCACATCATCTACCGTCACCCGGTGACTTTTTGTATCCAGTACCAAATTCGCAAACTGTAACTTCTGAGCATCTTCATTTTCAGGTGGCAGGCAACGACGCAAGACCGCTTTGATGCGAGCAATCAACTCAGGGGGAGAAAAAGGTTTGTTGACGTAATCATCAGCCCCTACCGCCAGGCCTTTGACCATATCTTCACTTTCACCTTTAGCGGTAAGCATAATGACTGGAATATTCGCCAGGAACTCATTTGCACGCAATCGACGAATAAATTCTATGCCATCAATGCCGGGTAACATCCAATCCAATAAAATCATGTCCGGTTGATCATTTTTTAAGACATCCAGACCTGACTCGGCATCACCTACTGAGACACAACTTAGACCTGCTTGCTTAAGGGTAAACGACAACATATCTCTGATGGCAGCATCATCTTCAACCACTAATACGCTTGTAGCCATAATATTCGTCCAACTATTTGCTTCGATAATTAATAACTATCTTACCGCTGAATTATGACATTTTAGTAACAAGCGTGATTTTTATTGTCATAACAACGGATTAAACCCATCAAAAAACAAAAAAAGCCACAGATTCTTAACAGAAGCTGTGGCTATATGACAGTTTTATGTCAGAACATACATCCCTGTTTTAATTCATAATTCCTTTGATCATATAAAATAATGACGCCGATAAAACAGCTGCCGCTGGCACCGTAATTAACCAAGCTGTAATAATTTTTCTGACAATGTCACGTTTGACATATAAGCTTTTCTTTTCTTTCTTCAGCACTTTCTTCGCTTTTTTCAGCGTATCTTTTTCACGATCAATCGAGCTGTATAACTGCGTAATGCGCTGGTAGTCTGCGGCTGATTTTTGTTTTTTATCCAAAAGCATATTGAGCTCGCTACGTAAGGCACTCAATAAACGCTTCTCTTCCTGTATTTCTTGTTTATCTCGCTCAATTTCCTGCTTTAAACTACTCGATTTGTCCATCCATTCTCGTAAAAAACCGACCCCAAACACACCACCAATAGCAATATGTGTAGAGCTGACCGGTAAGCCAAGCTGGCTGGCAATAATCACTGTGATGGCAGCAGCCATGGCGATTGAAAAGGCACGCATTTGATCGAGCTCAGTGATTTCGCCGCCTACTGTGCGAATCAATCTCGGGCCATAGAGTCCCAAGCCAAGTGCAATACCAAAAGCACCTACGGCCATTACCCAAAAAGGTATACCGGCTTTAGCATTAATGCCTCCTGTCATTACGGCATCATGGATAGCCGCAAGCGGGCCAATCGCATTCGCAACGTCATTCGCACCATGCGCAAAGCTCAATAAGGCTGCGGCAAAAATCAGCGGAATAGTAAACAGGATATTGATGCTTTCACGATCATTGTTTAATTTCGGCAAACGACGGCGCAACGAGGCTTTGACTAGAAAAAATGAAATAATCGCCACAATCAAGCCGATGGTTGATGCTTGCAGCATAGTTGGTTTGTCAACGATTTCTACGGTGAAGAACCAGTCATTGATTAGGGTTAAGAATTTCGGCCATATATGCTTCAGCCCTTTTAACACCAAATACGTCACAAAAGCCCATGCCATTATCGAGACATAAACGGGCACCCATTTCAGTGATGCAGCTATTTTATTATCTTGAAAAATAATGGTTTTTTTGATGGCAAATAAGAAGGCAGCAGCAACGACACCACCGATCACAGGGGATATGATCCACGATCCTACAATGGCGCCCATCGTGCCCCAGTTCACTATCTCAAATCCAGCGGCAGCAATACCTGCCCCCATTACCCCACCGACAATGGAGTGTGTGGTGGAGACTGGCGCCCGAGCAAAAGTCGCCATATTCAACCAAAGTGCAGCCGCTAATAAGGCTGCCATCATGGCCCAGATAAAGGTGTCACTCTGCTGACCAAACTTATCGATATCGATGATGCCGTTTTTAATCGTAGAAACCACATCGCCACCAGCGATGATGGCACCACTTGCCTCGAAGATCATCGCGATAATGATAGCGCCGCTCATCGTCAATGCTTTGGAACCGACCGCAGGGCCCACATTATTGGCTACGTCATTAGCACCAATATTCATGGCCATATAGGCGCCAAAAACAGTGGCTATCGCCAGAAAAAGATTATTAGGCACACCACCACTGGTGATGAAGCTATACCCTAATACGGCCACCATAAAAAAAAGGGCCATGCCGATTCTGGTTAATTCGCCATGACTCTTTTTATAAGCCTGTTTTTCAATTTTATGGATGTCTTTGATTTCCACGATGATTCCGTTTTTAACGACCCAAAACGGCGCAATTATTACAGCAATGTGACACAAGGCATACCCCAAACAAGACTGATGTAACTATTGCCTGCTATGATTGTCTAGTTATACAACCTTCTGACAAGCATTTGAGACTGATGAAAAAATTTTTATTTTTTATACTTCTGTTAACTGTTTTTAATGCACATGCGCGCAGCAGCCTTTTTGATGGTCTAGGTTTAAGTAACAACGACGATGTACCACCGCTTGTAGAAGAGGCGTTTCAATTTCGAGCAGAAGTGAATGATGCCAATAGTATTCTGGTGCATTGGAAGGTGCTGGAGGGTAACTACCTATATCGCGATAAACTACAGTTTGATGTCATCGGCAATGACAAGATAAAGCTTGGCAACATCCGTTTTCCTGCAGGAGAAAACAAACAGGATGAGACCTTTGGTCTGGTCGAAGTTTACCATCACGACGTATCCCTCGTTATTCCGATAAAGCAACGACCTGAGGAAGCCGTGACCTTCACCTTGAAGGCCCATTTCCAGGGATGCTCTGAAAAATTTGGCATCTGTTATCCGCCTTCAGAGCAACAAATTGACCTGGCTTTACCCGCCATAAGTGGCGCTGTAGAACAAGATATTCAAGGTATCAACCCGCCTGCTGCCAGCCAACTTACCGAGCAAGACCGTATCGCTCAAAAACTCGAGCAGGAAAATCTGGGGCAAATCATCCTTGGTTTTATCGGTCTGGGTCTGCTACTGGCATTTACACCCTGCATTTTCCCAATGATCCCAATCTTATCCAGCATCATTGTCGGTGAGGGAGAGCATATCACTACACGCAGAGCCTTCACCTTATCATTAGTGTATGTGTTGGCCATGTCTGTCACTTATACAATCGCTGGTGTCGTGACAGGCTTGTTGGGTGAAAATTTACAAGCGATGTTCCAAAACCCATGGATTATCAGCGCCTTTAGTGCGCTATTTGTTGTCCTCGCTTTATCCATGTTTGGTTTATACGAACTGCAACTTCCTCACTCAGTACAGCATCGCTTACATCAACTTAGTCACAAACAACAAGGTGGCAAATTGATGGGCGTGGCTGTAATGGGCTTATTGTCGGGCTTGATTGTTGGTCCCTGCCTGGCTCCGCCATTAGCCGGTACCTTAATTTTTATCGGACAGCATGCTGATCCTGTTCTCGGGGGTCTCGCCTTGTTCTCGCTCAGTATCGGCATGGGTATACCACTTCTGATTATCGGTACTTCTGCTGGTAAGCTCTTACCCAAAGCCGGTAACTGGATGCTCTTTATCAAATCAATTTTTGGTGTACTGCTGCTCGGTTTAGCTATCTGGATGCTGGAACGGATCATTCCCGGCTGGCTGACCATGAGCTTATGGGGAGGCTTATTGATCGTTTCAGCTGTCTATCTTGGTGCATTTAACCGACTTGATATCGATGCAACAGATTTCAACAAGCTTAATAAAGGACTGGGCTTAATACTCTTTATATATGGCACATTACTTATGGTAGGCGGTGCAAGTGGTAGTCAAAACGTTTGGCAACCTCTTCACGGCATAGTCAGTAGCTCAGGCAAATCAGCAGAAACTCAGCACCTTGCTTTTACTCAAATTGCTGATCTCGACGAGCTTAACCAACGTCTCGCATCCACAACACAACCCATAATGCTGGACTTTTATGCTGACTGGTGTACGGAATGCAAAACCATGGAAAGAACAACATTCCAAGATCCTGACGTGCTTGCAGCAATGAAAGGCTACACATTACTGCAACTGGATATGACAGAAAATACACAAGTGCATCAAGAAATGCTCAAAGCACTGCGTGTGTTTGGACCTCCCACCATGCTGTTTTTCGATAAAACAGGCCAAGAACTGTCACAACACCGACTTGTTGGCTTTGTGAAAGCCGACACCTTTTTAGACCATATTCGCCAAATGGCGAGTCAACCATAGAAATGCTCAGAAAGCCGTCTTTTCGGCGAAAATAGCAACAAAAAGCCGCTTTTTATTTCGACAAACTGGACATCATCAGTCTGCTGGTGCACAATTCCGCCTATTATCTTTGACCCTTAATTGAAGGATCGTAATGGCGAATATTGTTGTGCTTAACGGCCCCAATCTCAATCTGCTTGGGACACGCGAGCCCGAACATTATGGTGCAGATACGCTGGCCGATGTTCACCAACGCCTGGATGTCATCGCAAAAACAGCTTCACATCAACTCGATTTTTTTCAATCCAATGCAGAACACGAACTGATTAATAAAATTCATGCAGTTCAAGGGAAGGCTGACTTTATCATCATTAATCCAGCGGCATTCACACACACCAGCGTGGCTTTACGTGATGCATTATCTGCGGTCAAAATTCCTTTCATCGAAGTACACATTTCTAATATTCACGCGCGCGAGACATTCCGCCATCACTCCTACCTGTCAGATATAGCAGTCGGTGTGATTTGCGGGCTCGGCACTCAAGGCTATGAATTAGCTTTGGCTGCCGCAATCAAACAACTAAACTCATAACGACTAAATATAAGGTTTTAGCATGGACATTCGTAAAATTAAAAAACTGATTGATTTGATTCAGGAATCTGACGTATCTGAAATTGAAATTTCAGAAGGTGAAGAGTCTGTACGCATTAGTCGTAATCAACATTCAGCTGCTATTTCTTACAGCACGCCAGCACCGACACACTATGCCGCTCCGGCTCCCGCACCAGCAGCACCAGCAGCCGCGCCAGCTGTTGCAGAAACAAGCAGCGCTGTAAATGAAGCCAATGCCGTGCGTTCACCTATGGTCGGTACGTTTTATCGCTCATCTTCGCCGGAAGCTGCGCCTTTTGTTGAAGTCGGACAATCCGTTTCGGCTGGCGATGTCATCTGCATTATTGAAGCGATGAAAATGTTCAATCAAATCGAAGCTGATCGCAGTGGCACAGTAAAAGCTATTCTGGTTGAAAATGGTGATCCTGTTGAGTTTGATGAGCCACTAGTCATTATCGAATAACAGTAACGCGGGCTATTCGTTAAATAGCTATTGCTCACTCTGAATTGTGGATTAAACCAAATTATGATCGATAAAATTGTTATTGCTAACCGAGGCGAGATCGCCTTGCGTATTTTGCGGGCCTGTTGGGAACTCGGTATTAAAACAGTGGCGGTTCACTCAACTGTTGACCGTGACTTAAAACACGTTTTACTGGCAGATGAAACAGTATGTATTGGCCCTGCCCCGTCAAATGAAAGCTACCTGAACATTCCAGCTTTAATTAGTGCTGCAGAAATCACTGATGCCACCGCTATCCATCCAGGTTATGGCTTCTTATCTGAAAATGCTGACTTTGCAGAGCGTGTTGAAGAAAGCGGCTTTATTTTTATTGGTCCACGTGCTGAAACTATCCGTTTAATGGGCGATAAAGTGTCAGCAATCAAAGCCATGAAAGAAGCTGGCGTGCCTTGTGTACCAGGCTCTGATGGTCCGCTTGGCAATGACGATGAAACCAACTTACGTCTGGCTCGTGAAATAGGCTATCCCATCATAATCAAAGCCGCTGGCGGTGGCGGTGGTCGCGGTATGCGTGAAGTTCACAGCGAAGCACATTTACTTAACGCCATTGCATTAACTCGTAGTGAAGCGAAAGCGGCCTTTGGTAATGGTATGGTTTATATGGAGAAATTCCTGGAAAACCCTCGCCATATTGAATTTCAGGTACTTGCCGATCAACATGGTAATGCTATCCACTTAGGTGAACGTGACTGCTCAATGCAACGTCGCCATCAAAAAGTGGTCGAGGAAGCACCTGCTCCTGGTATCACCCCAGAAATGCGTGACCGCATGGGTAAGATCTGTGCGGAAGCCTGTGTACGTATTGGTTACCGTGGTGCAGGTACCTTTGAGTTTCTCTACCAGGATGGTGAATTCTATTTCATCGAGATGAATACCCGCATCCAGGTAGAACATCCGGTCACTGAACGCGTAACGGATGTTGACTTACTGGTACAGCAAATCCGTATTGCGGCAGGTGAACCACTCTCTATTAAACAAGAAGACATTGTCATGCGCGGTCATGCCATTGAATGTCGTATCAATGCGGAAGATCCTCGTACATTTATGCCTAGCCCGGGACAAATAACCTCGTATCATGCACCAGGCGGTGCCGGCATCCGTATGGATTCTCATATTTACAGTGGTTATCGTGTTCCACCTAATTATGACTCGCTGATTGGTAAAATGATCGCCTATGGTAAAACGCGTGATATCGCGATTGCCCGTATGCAAACAGCGTTAAAAGAAATTGGTATTGAAGGTATTAAAACCAACGTTGAATTACAACGTGACATCATGGATGACACCCACTTCCAAACGGGTGGTACCAATATTCATTACCTCGAAAAGAAACTGGGTCTGTAATCACTATGGCCTGGATTCAGTTTATTTGTAACACCACATCAGACAAGGCAGATGCCTTGTCTGATGCATTTTCAGAGTGTGGTGCAGTCGCTGTCACATTTGAAGATGATGCGGATCAACCTATCTATGAACCGGATCTAGGTACGACACCACTGTGGACAGCCACTCGGATTGTGGCGTTATTTGACGCTGAAACGAATCCAGATGACGTCGACAATATGTTATCAACACTGATAACCGATCCGCCGTCTTATCGGGTAGAAGCTGTTGAAGACAAAGACTGGGAAAGAGAGTGGATGGATAACTTTCATCCTATCCAGTTTGGCGAGCGTTTGTGGATATGTCCTAGCTGGCATACACCACCCGCACCTGATGCGGTCAATATTATGCTCGATCCAGGTTTGGCGTTCGGTACCGGTACACACCCCACTACCGCTTTATGTTTGAACTGGTTAGATCAGGCCGAGCTTAAAGGTAAATACGTCATCGATTATGGTTGTGGCAGTGGCATTTTAGCGATTGCAGCAGCTCTGCTGGGTGCTGAACGAGTCATTGGTGTCGATACCGATCCTCAGGCGCTTGAAGCGACACGCGCTAATGCGGCGCGAAATGGCGTCGAAATCGAAGCCTATTTACCTGGCGATTGTCCGAATGAACCGTGTGATTTATTGCTGGCCAACATTCTTGCTGGTCCATTGCAAACCCTGGCACCACTGTTTGCTAACCTCGCCAAGCCCAATACAGAGCTTGTCTTATCAGGCATCTTACAAGTACAAGCAGAGGAAGTATCTGAAAGCTATCAAGCCTGGTTTGATATGCAGCCAGCAGTTGTCAAAGAAGATTGGATTCGATTAAACGGCACACGTCATGCTCGGTAAAAACATCGCCATCGGGGCATATCACTTACCTAATAATCTATTTCTGGCACCCATGGCAGGTGTAACAGATCGTCCCTTCCGCCAGCTTTGTCGTCGCTTGGGTGCTGGCATGGCTGTATCAGAAATGATCACGGCTAACAAAGCCTTGTGGGCCAGTAAAAAATCCTTATTAAGAGCAAACCATGCTGGTGAGCCTGAACCCCGAAGCGTACAGATTGCTGGTGCCGATCCGGTCATGATGGCTGAAGCAGCAAAGCACAATGTGGATCAGGGTGCGCATATTATCGACATCAATATGGGGTGTCCTGCAAAAAAAGTCTGTAATGTCATGGCGGGCTCGGCCTTGTTACAAGATGAATCCCTCGTTGCCAACATTCTTGAGTCAGTAGTGAATGCCGTAGATGTCCCTGTCACACTAAAAATTCGCACTGGCTGGGACAGAGATAACCGCAATGGATTAACCATTGCTCGAATTGCGGAACAATCAGGCATACAAGCCTTAGCCATTCACGGCAGAACACGGGCTGATGCCTACAAAGGCGAAGCCGAATACGACACCATTGCAGAAATAAAAGCCTCGATCACTTCAATACCCATTATTGCCAATGGCGATATAGATTCCCCACTTAAAGCCGCTGAAGTACTCAATAAAACAGGTGTTGATGGTTTAATGATTGGTCGGGCGGCACAGGGTAACCCATGGATTTTTAGACAAATTCTCCATTACCTTGAGCATAACAAACTGTTATCATCTCCTTCTCTTGCAGAGATTCGTCAGATCTTGATTGAGCATCTAGAAAACCTGTACGATTTTTATGGTGATTATTCAGGTGTGAGAATGGCACGCAAACATATTGCTTGGTATAGCAAAGGTTTACGTAATGGAAATGCCTTCCGTCAGGAAATGAATTTACTCGAATCGCCGCAGCAACAAGTAGACTTTACACGTCAGTTTTTTGATCAACTACAAGAACAACAGGATATACAAGCCGCATGACTCAACCGCTAGCCAAAGATAAAACAACATGCGCAGAGCTAGCTGTCGCGGCTGAGCAGACAACGGCGCCACTTAGTGTGTGTGTATCACGTGCTCTGGCCGATTATTTTGAGCAACTCGAAGGCCATCCTGCGGCCAATTTGTATGAAATGTTAATGACGGAAGTCGAAGTGCCTCTGCTTAAAGCAACACTAGAACATACCAATGGTAACCAAAGCCGTGCAGCGGAAATTCTCGGTATTAACCGTGGCACATTACGTAAAAAACTCAAGCAATACGGCTTATAAATCGATTTTTTATCTCCTGGAAGTGATTTTCAATGAATCAAATCAAACGTGCTTTATTGAGCGTATCTGACAAAACAGGTGTGCTTGAACTTGCCCAGCAATTAAACAAGTTAGGTGTAGAACTGCTATCTACTGGCGGTACAGCAAAATTATTAGCTGAAGCAGGTCTGCCTGTAAAAGAAGTGTCATCACATACTGGCTTTCCTGAAATGATGGATGGCCGCATCAAAACATTACACCCTAAAATTCATGGGGGATTACTCGGTCGTCGTGGCAAAGATGATGCCATCATGACAGAGCATGATATCGCGCCGATTGATCTGGTTGTGGTCAATCTTTATCCGTTTGAAGCCACCATTGCGCGTGATGACTGTACCTTACCGATGGCCATTGAAAATATCGATATCGGTGGCCCAACCATGTTACGTGCAGCCGCTAAAAACCATGCTGATGTGACAGTATTGATTGATCCTGCAGATTACGCCAACGTTGTGGCACAAATCGAAACCAATGGTGGAGTAGATGATGCCACCCGTTTCGATTTAGCGGTGAAAACATTCGAACACACAGCCCATTATGATGGTGCTATCGCTAACTATCTGGGTAAATTAACGGGTGATGAAAAAGCCACTTTCTCACGCACATTTAATAGCCAGTTCGTGAAAAAACAAGATATGCGTTACGGTGAAAACCCGCATCA
>NZ_DDNT01000015.1:117499-200442 GCF_002341285.1 Methylophaga sp. UBA2513
CGTTACGGTGAAAACCCGCATCAAAATGCCGCTTTCTACACTGAAGCAAATCCTGCTTCAGGCACCATCAGTGCAGCCACACAGTTGCAGGGTAAAGAACTGTCATATAACAACATTGCCGACACTGATGCTGCGCTTGAATGTGTCAAAGCATTCCCAGAAGCACCGGCCTGTGTGATTGTTAAACATGCCAACCCTTGCGGTGTGGCGGTATCTGATAGCTTACTTAAAGCTTATGATTTAGCCTACGAAACAGATCCTACTTCAGCATTCGGTGGCATCATTGCATTTAACCGTCCATTAGATGCCGATACAGCAAAAGCCATTATTGACCGTCAGTTTGTTGAGGTCATCATTGCACCATCTATCACGGATGAAGCACAAGCCATTGTGGCGCAAAAAGCCAATGTGCGTTTATTAGCGTGTGGTGAGTTTGTCAGCAATACTGAAACGGGTCTGGATTACAAACGGGTTAATGGCGGTTTATTAGTTCAGGATCGTGATGAAGCGCTAGTACAAAAAGCTGACCTGAAAGTAGTCACAGAACAGGCGCCAACCGAAGAGCAAATGGCCGACTTATTATTTGCTTGGCGTGTGGCTAAGTTTGTGAAATCAAATGCGATTGTTTATGTTAAAAACCAGCAAACAGTGGGCATCGGCGCCGGTCAAATGAGCCGTGTTGTCAGCAGCCGCATTGCGGGTATTAAAGCGGAAGATGCAGGTCTGACTGTGCCGGGTGCCGTGATGGCGTCTGACGCATTCTTCCCGTTTAGAGACGGGCTTGATGCCGCCGCTGCTGCCGGTATTAAAGCGGTGATTCAACCGGGTGGCTCAATGCGTGATGACGAAGTCATTGCCGCTGCCAATGAACATGGTATTGCCATGGTATTTACTGGCATGCGTCATTTTAGACACTAAATACACGTGGACTTTTTGTGGATCGCGTTGAGGCTTATCGTTTATTCCAATCGCTAAATTATCAGCGCTTCCAACACTTAATCGAATTGGCGCCTGCTCGGCAGGCGTTAATTTTCCAATTACTGCCATTATTTCTACATATCAACTCCAAGCTATTGCCAGGGTATATTAGTGATGATGTGCCAGCCGGCTTACTTGATTACCGTCCTTCTCAGGATACGATAAGCCAAGCACAACAACTGAACCGTAGCTTTAGTCATCGTGCACGCGCTCTGCGTCGTTATCCATTGCGTGGTCTTTATCTTCTCCATCCTCATCACTACTTCAGCTACTCAGACAAAACCGAGTTCGAATTATGGTTACTTTGCTCTGATTTATTAAGTATCGAACAACGACATCAACTGCAAAAAAAGTTAGACGCCATCACTGAGTGGTGTGCAGAGAACGGATTGATACTGAATGCGCAATTAATCACCGAGAAAGCATTGACCAACGATACTGCGCTAACGGACTGGCAAAAGGAAGAATTCTATACGCAAGGTATAGTGCTGGCAGGTTGTGAACCATACTGGTGGTTGTTAACGCATGAAGAACAGACTGATCATCATCTCATTGTTGATGAGTTCAAAACCCAGGCTAAATTTAAACAATATAATCTCGTTGATTTTGGCCCAGCTGAATCTATTGATAAAAATGCCGTATTTAAAAAATCTTTCGAAGCATGTCAGCAATTTCTACTGATAGGTCATGCGACACTTGATCTACTCTATATTGCTCTATTGCTAGAACCAGGCAGATCATTGCCGACGTTATCTCACCTGTTAAAACAGACGATTTACCGTGGTGAGCAGGCTTTCACCGCACTTGATATCCAAGCCCTGAAATTGGCACTGATTGAGATCTATGCTACTGACGCCAATAAACAAATAGCTAGAGAAATAGTTTACATAGAAAGTCAGGAAGCACTCTCCATAGAGGTCAAACATCCTCCACACCCTTGGCGTAGAGAATGTGTAAAACAATTGACCAGCCAGTGGCAATGGCCAGCGACACAATTACAAAAGCTGGATACTCGTCGCCTGAATATCAACAATAGTCAGGCCTGGTTTGAAAACTTAGCTACTGTTGTTCAATCCTTGCTACAGGCTTTGCAGCATTATTGCCAATCTGAGCAATTGGATACCCATAATGAGACGGCGTATTTAAATCAGTTATACCGTTTACGTTTTCAACCGACAGGCAATCAAATCCCCATGTTGCCACGAGCTTTGCGTCCAGAACCGAGTGAGAACAGGTTATTTTTATACCGGTTCAAAGAGCAGCAGGACTGGTTACTCAGTCAGTCGCCACTCTCTGACAATGCCAGAACAGGTTTATATCAGCATCCTCAACTCATCGATGTCATAAGCTGGGCTATTAATCACCAGTTGCTTGCTAAAACCAATTGGCTGAGTGTGACAGATCAACATCAAAAGTATACGACCTCTGCCGTTATCGAAATGAGCAAGCACCTAATCAGTCAGGGTATGTCGGATTTAGATATTCCAACAGTTCGTACTACGGTGACTGAAATAGAAAGCATTGAACAGGTACTCGTCTTTCCTAACTTGGAGCAGCAACCAAGTAATAAGCTCTCGCAACAAGGGCTTCAGCTTTCCAGCAAACAGAATGATCCGCTCAACTACAGCTCTTTTAAAGAGAGTTTAATATTAAGTGTTGATTGTTTATTCATTTCCAGCCATGGTCAAATCTATAGTGGCTTCTATCAGGGCCAAACAGCCATTCTTGATTTGTTAACCAGTCTATTATTGTGGCGGCCAGCAAAGACACCGAAGATCAGTAGCTGGTGCCCAACACCTGGATTTGAAAAAGCCATAAACCAGCGCTTGGAAGCTTTACTGACTCAAGTCTGCCGACATTATCAACAGCACCCGGATCAGGGTAAGTTTTTGCTTAACCTGGCTGACCGTCCCTATCAACTTCAATGGCACGATGAGCAAGTTGAATATGTCAGACGTCCGTTATCACAGAGTTTTTGGCAACACCTTGCTGATAATACAACAATCTTCACTGCTCAGGCTTTGGATAGCTATCTCGATAAGGATCAACTTCTCAATACCCTGTTAAAGTATCAGTCAACAAAACAGGTCAGTATTTTTCTCTATCTTGAACAAAATACCGTGGTGTATTACCTCATAGATGAATATGCCAACCTTATTCGACAACAGGTTCAGCATCTCAGTGAGTCCACACTGATGAGTCACCTCAATGTGTTTATCTCACACATTAAAACCGTGAATAAATTTGAACATATCCGCTTCTATTTGCTGAGTCACAGTCAGCAAGGCTGGAAAATCAATGCCATCGCCCAACAATCGACATCACAAGGATTTTTACCGGTACAAGTGAATATGGCCAGCCCAGCTTTAGATGCTGCCTGCACTATCATGTGTGGTAAAAAATGGTTCGAAGGGCTTGCAGACGATGAGGCATTATTTGATCAAGTACGCCAATTTATTCAAAGCTTAAGAAAAAATAACCAGAACTATCCTGTTTATATCAATCAGCTGCAATTTACTGATAACCATCCGTACCCAACGGCTATATACATCCAACAAAAGAGCCGTCTGGAACAACTTTTCAATCAATAATCGGTGATACAGACTTTCGCTTTGGCTTGGGCTCTTTTATCATGTTGGTCTTTATTATCGGACGACAGAGTAACTTATGATCAAAGTCGGCATTGTTGGTGGCACCGGATATACAGGTGTTGAACTACTCAGATTACTTGCGAATCACCCGGACGTATCACTTGAGGTTATCACCTCGCGAAGTGAAGCGGGCATGCCGGTCAGCGATCTCTTTCCTAACTTACGTGGTCACGTTGATATCGCTTTTTCAGAACCGGATCCTGATATTCTTGCTCAATGCGATGTCGTGTTTTTTGCTACACCACATACAGTGGCAATGGCTCTGGTACCCGAACTAATCAAACGACATACCCGAGTTATCGACCTGTCTGCAGACTTCAGATTAAATGATGTGGCTGTTTGGGAACAGTGGTACAACACCAAGCACACTTGTCCTGAGTTATTTGAACAGGCTGTTTATGGTTTACCAGAGTTAAATCGTGACAAGATTAGAAATGCACAATTAGTCGCTGTGCCCGGCTGCTATCCTACTGCTACTGAACTAGGCTTTTTACCATTACTGGAAGCAGGGTTAATTGACCCGATGCATTTAATTGCCGATGCCAAAACCGGTGTCAGTGGTGCTGGCAGAAAAGCAGCCATTCCCATGTTAATGGCAGAAACCAGTGGCAGCTTTAAGGCTTATGGTGTCAATGGCCATCGTCACTTACCTGAAATTCGCGAGGTATTGTCAGAGCATTGTCAGCGTAAAGTGGATTTGACGTTTATTCCTCATCTAGCGCCAATGGTCAGAGGTATTCATGCCACGTTATATGGTCGTCTAACGACACAGGATGTGGATATACAAAAAATATTTGAAGATCGTTACGCGAATGAACCATTCGTTGATGTCATGCCTCACGGCTCAATGCCGGAAACACGTAGTGTACAAGGTAGTAATGTGTGTCGTATCGCCGTTCACCAGCCACAAAATAGTGATACGGTGGTGGTACTTTCAGTCATCGACAACCTGGTGAAAGGTGCTTCAGGCCAGGCAATCCATAATATGAATATCATGTTTGGCCTTGATGAAAAAACAGGGATTAATGTTATTGCGATGATGCCCTGATGATTGATAAACCCTATGTAATTCATCATAGACGTCCTTATCGTACCTTGTTGATATTGCTAATAACTTTGGCAATATCAGCAGCATTACTGTGGTACTGGACCACGCAATGGCAGAATGAGCAAAATGCTCAAATCACTGCATTGAAAGAACAAAACGAACAGCTACACGCAGAAAACCAGAATTTACTCGAACAAAATAAGTTGCTCACCGCTCAGGTCAATGACATTTCAAGAATGCAGGCTATGCAGGATGCCACTGATTCGCAGCTTCAATCGAACTTGGAAAAACTACAAAATCAAGTTATCGAGTTGAATAAAGAATTATTGTTCTACCAGAATATTACCCAGGGTAATGCCAGTAGTGAACTTCAGATTCGTGAACTTCACCTGAGGCCAAATCCGGATAATCCAAGCCAGTATTTCTACCGAATTGTGATTACTCAAGGGAAAAAAATTTCCAAAGCCATTAAGGGTGATGTCTTGGTAGCGCTTCAATTCAATGACGATAAAGCAACCCCCCGCTTAATCAACACACATGGGTTAAAGTTAAAACACGTGCAAGTGCTTGAAGGCACATTGAACATAGAACAGAATGAACAACCCAAAAGCCTGAAAATTGAGTTAAAACAAGGTAAAAAAACACTCACTACACGTACTTTTAACTGGGAAGTCACGCCGTCCCTGCCATAAACGAGGTTGATCATGTTTAAAAAAGATAAACCAAAAAAGAAAAAAACAACCACACGTATCGATACATTAATTGGTCGTGATACTCACATAAAAGGTGATATTCATTTCAGTGGTGGTTTACGCATTGACGGCAGTATTCAAGGTTCTATTATCGCCAACGAAGATTCCTCACTACTCACCATCAGTGACCAAGGTAAGATTGAAGGCGAGGTTCGCGTGCCAAATCTGATTATCAATGGCGAAATAAATGGCAATGTTTTTGCCTCCGAACATGTTGAGCTTGCACCAAAGGCGCGTATCAATGGCAACCTTTATTACCGCATGATTGAGATGGCAATGGGTAGTGAAGTGAACGGTCACTTAATTCGTGCTCAGGACGAAGAAGAAGACATACTGAACGTTGAGCATGAAGTATTTGATGAAAATGAGTCATTCCATCTTGAGCAAAAAAGCTAAATCTTGACTAATTTAGTCAGAATTGGATAATGGCTATTAATTAACCATTTATCGGAGTGATGACATGACAAGCGAAATGCCCAGCCCAATTATCTTTACTGAGGCAGCGGCAGCAAAAGTCAGCGATCTTATTGCTGAAGAAGGTAATGATCAACTCAAATTACGTGTATTCATTACTGGCGGCGGTTGCTCAGGCTTTCAATATGGTTTTACCTTCGAAGAAGATGTCAGCGATGGTGATACACAAGTTGAAAAAAGCGGTGTCACTTTACTGATTGATCCAGCCAGTTATCAATACTTGGTTGGCGCAGAGATTGATTACACTGACGGCATTGAAGGTTCTCAATTTGTTATACGTAACCCCAATGCCACAACAACTTGTGGCTGTGGCTCATCTTTCTCACCATAGAAACGAATCAAGCTCTGAAAAGAACCGATGCTCAGTCATCGGTTTTTTTTTTGCCTGCAGAGTTGCCTAAGGGTAATTGCTTCATTATGCTGAAATGAAGCTGATATAAGGACAAACAATGATTTCGAAATGGCGATGGTTGTTAACTCAACTAACGAGAACTTTATGGTTGAGGGCATCACTATTCGCTGTACTCGCCATCGTAACGGCACTCATTGCCATTCCTGTGCAGTCTTTAATTGAGAGTCCACTTCCCTTTGAAATTGGTTCGGAAGCCGTCCGTGGCATTCTCAATATTCTGGCTTCCAGCATGCTTGCCGTGACCACCTTTTCCCTCAGTGTCATGGTCTCTGCTTATACTGCTGCAAGTTCAAGTGCGACACCACGAGCAACGCAATTAGTCAGGCAGGACTCAACCACACAAAATGTGCTGGCCACCTTTATTGGTTCTTTTTTATATAGTTTGGTCGGTATTATCGCGTTAAGCACTGATGTATATGGTGAAAATGGACGTTTGATTCTCTTCACCGTCACCATCGGCGTTATCATCCTCATCGTTGTCACTATTTTACGTTGGATTGAACACCTATCATTGTTAGGCCGGTTGAGTGAAACCACGAATCGTGTAGAAGATGCTCTCACCCAAGCCATGAAACAGCGTATTGATTATCCATGTCTTGGTGCAAAACGCTTAGATAAAGAAAATCCACCTAAGAAAGGCAAGAATGCAGTTTATATTAACAAGGTGGGATACATTGAACACATCGATTTAGGCGGATTAAATCGTTGTGCCGAGTCTAATGAAACTGAAATTTGTTTATACATCGAGCCTGGGCATTTTGTTCATCCCGGTGAAGCTGTCGCTTATTATGATGGTAAACAGTCTGATTCGATTGATGAAACCGTCATCAAAGCCCTGTCCATTAATGACTTGAGATCATTTGATCAGGACCCCCGCTTTGGATTCACCGTATTAGCTGAGATTGCATCAAGAGCCCTGTCTCCTGCTGTTAATGATCCTGGAACAGCCATCGATATATTGAGTCGTGCTGTGAGAGTACTATCTCTCTGGTGTGATCATAAAAAGCTTGACGATTCAAATGACAATATTGCCTACCCTTATGTACGCATGCCGGAAGTCAAACTCGATAGTTTATTTGACGATATATTCCTCCCCATCAGTAGAGATGGTGCTGGTATGCTGGAAATTCATCTACGCCTACAAAAATCATTACTCGCTTTAAAACAAATCTCGCCTGAGTGTTTTGCTGAGTGCGTTGAAAAGCATTCTGATTTGGCCTATCAACGTGCTTTATTAGCACTAGATCTTGATGCTGATATTGAGCGTTTACAAAAAATCCATAACGCGGTCAGATCTGCATAAATAGAGATTCATCACAAAATGACACTTTACTAAAAAGGGTTTTACCCATAAAATGAATGAACGTTCATTCATTACAGGTGAAATTTCATGTGTGCATCCTCATGCAAGGATAAACATCAAGCCATTTTATCGGCAACGCTAAAGCTTTTAGCCACAAAAGGGTTTCATGGTTTTTCTATAAAGCAGCTTGCCGCAGAAGCCGGGGTTGCGGCAGGTACTGTGTACCTGTATTTCAAAGACAAAGATGAGTTGATAGTCAGTTTACACAGCAACATCATTAGCACAGTCGCAGACGCTATTTTTGAGAGTCACGATACCACTCTGCCACTAGAGCAACAGTATCGGGAGCTATGTATACGGCTATGGCAATTTTTTCTAAATAATAAGTGCATGACTTTGTGTAAGCCTCAATTCGATCACCTGCCTGAAAACGTACTGGATGATCTTTATCAAGACACCTGGCGTCAATTACAGCCACTTTCTGACTTATATGAACAAGGTCGTAAACAAGGCATCTTGAAAAATTTACCCAATGACGTACTGAGCAGCTTTGGTATAGAGCCCTATGTCAACCTTGCAGGGCAACAGCTTCGAGGCACTATCAAAATATCCCCGGATGATCTGAATACCATGTTGGATGCTTCATGGAATGCCATATCAACGTCAAAAATTGAGACTCAATAATGGAGTTATTAATGAAAATCTCACCTTCTTTTCTTCGTGTCATAACATTGTCTGTATTGCTTGTATTAACAGCATGTCAGTCTGACCAACAACAGCAAGCTGGCCAGGCAGGCCAGAAGCAAACCAGTCATGTGGATGTGGTCACGCTGGCACCACAAAAAGTAACATTACGCAGTGTATTACCTGCTCGGACTACAGCTTTCAGACAAGCTGAAGTCCGCCCACAGGTGAATGGGATTATCGAGAAACGTCTTTTTGAAGAAGGCGCTCAAGTAAAAGAAGGTCAGCAGCTATATCAAATTGATGCCGCTTTATATCAAGCTGAGGTGGCCAATGCTAAAGCACAATTAATGCGAGCCAAGGCTGCTTTCCAGACAGCAAAGTCTAAAGAAGCCAGATACAAAAATCTGCTTGCTGATAATGCCATCAGTCAGCAAGATTACGATGATGCCTTAGCCACTTATCAGCAAACAGAAGCGGATATCAAAGTGCAGGAAGCCACATTAAAGACGGCAGAGACCAATTTGAACTACACTCATGTCTATGCTCCCATATCAGGTCAAATAGGTAAGTCTAACTTTACAGAAGGCGCCTTGGTAACCGCACAACAAGCTGCTGTATTGACCACTATCAACCAGCTCGACCCAATATACATTGATATTTCACAGCCATCGAAACACCTACTGGATTTACGTAAGCGAATAATTGCCCGTCAGATAAACAAAGAGAAAGCCCCTAAAGTCACTCTGACACTGGAAGATGACAGTCCTTACTCAGAAACTGGCACCTTACAATTTGCCGAGGCCAATGTAGACCCAACTACAGGTGATGTGGTCTTGAGGGCCATTATGCCAAACCCAGATAAGCTGCTCTTGCCCGGCATGTTCGTGAAAGCCACGATTGAAGAAGGGAAGCTGGACAACGTCATCCTGGCACCACAAAAAGGCATCACGTTTGACCGTGAAGGTAATGCCACGGCTTTGGTGGTCAACAAAGAAAATAAAGTAGAACTACGTCAACTGGAACTGGACCGGGCTATTGATGACAACTGGATTGTGAAGTCAGGACTCAATGCCGGCGATCAAATCATTGTTGAAGGCCTGCAAAAAGTCGCACCAGATGCACCAGTGATGATTGATAACAATACCTTACAAACGGCAGGTAACGGAGCGTAATCATGGCTAGATTTTTTATTGATCGCCCTGTTTTTGCCTGGGTAATCTCCATCATTATTATGTTGGCAGGGATAATTTCCATTGTTCAATTACCGATATCCCAATATCCGACGGTCGCCCCACCCTCAGTAGAAATCAGTACTGCCTATCCTGGTGCTTCCGCTAAAACGGTTGAGGACACCGTTATTCAGGTGATCGAACAAAACCTAACGGGGATTGATAACGTTCTCTATATGTCAGGCACCAGTGACTCCTCAGGTGCAGGCTCCTTAACGGTCACCTTTAATCCCGGAACCGATGCCGATATTGCCCAAGTACAGGTTCAGAACAAACTCCAATCTGCCATGCCGTTGCTGCCCCAAGCCGTGCAAAACCAGGGTATTGAAGTCACTAAGTCAAGTGCGGCGTTTTTGATGGTGCTTGGTTTTTATTCTGATGATGGCAGCATGGATAAATACGATATTGCTGACTATGTTTCGGCTAATATTAAAGATCCATTGAGTCGTATAAATGGTGTGGGTCAAATTCAGGTCTTTGGATCACAATATGCCATGCGCATCTGGCTTAACCCCGATAAATTAGCACATTACAAACTGACGACGACTGATGTAACCAGTGCAATCAGTGCCCAAAATGTGCAGATCGCCGCCGGTGAACTTGGCGGTGCACCTGCCGTAAAAGGGCAAGAGTTTAATGCCAGTATTATTGTGCAGACTCAACTGGAAACACCGGAACAATTCGGCCAAATCATCTTGCGTGTGAATGAGGATGGATCACGTATCAAACTGTCTGATGTGGCTCGTATTGAATTGGGTGGTGAGAATTACCAATTTGAAACTGAATATAATAGACAACCCGCTGCCGGTATTGGTATTAACTTAGCTTCAGGCGCAAATGCGCTGGAAACAGCCCAAAAAATTCGTGAGCGTATTGACGAATTATCGCCTTATTTTCCAAACAGCCTACAAGTGGTTTATCCCTACGATACGACACCTTCGGTCAGAATCTCTATAGAAAATGTTATTCACACCTTAATCGAAGCGATCGTTTTAGTGTTCCTAGTGATGTATTTATTCTTGCAGAATATCCGGGCCACGTTGATTCCGACTATTGCCGTGCCAATTGTTTTGTTAGGAACATTTGCTGTGCTGTTCGCCTTCGGTTTCAGTATCAATACATTGACGATGTTTGCCATGGTGTTAGCGATTGGTTTGTTGGTTGATGACGCCATCGTGGTGGTAGAAAACGTAGAGCGGGTTATGCATGAGGATGGGCTATCCCCTCGTGAAGCGACCCGAAAGTCGATGGATCAGATCACAAGTGCTTTAGTCGGTATTGTCTTGGTACTCTCAGCAGTATTTATACCAATGGCCTTTTTTGGTGGTTCGACCGGCGTTATTTACCGACAGTTCTCGGTAGCGATCGTCTCTGCCATGGCCTTATCGGTACTCGTCGCATTAACACTGACACCAGCCCTCTGTGCCACACTACTCAGAGCGGGTGACGATGAGCATAATGATAAAAAAGGTTTCTTCGGCTGGTTTAACCGTAACTTCAACCGGGCAACAAATAAATACCAAAGCTCTGTCGGTCACATGATTCACCGTACTGGCAGATATATGGTGATCTATTTATTGATAGTAGGTGTATTGGCGTTTTTATTCACCAAGCTTCCGACCTCTTTCTTACCTGAAGAAGATCAGGGCACGATGTTTACTTTAATGACATTACCAGCCAATGCCTCAAAACAACGCTCAGCTGAAGTGATGAATAAAATTGAAGACTATTACCTAGATCAAGAGAAAGACAGTGTGAACTCAGTTTTCTCGATCATCGGCTTCAGTTTTGCTGGTCGTGGCCAGAATAACGGTATGGCCTTCACCGATATGAAACCTTGGGATGAACGTCCCGGTCAGGAGTTGAGTGTGCAAGGGGTCGCTGGACGCGCCTTTCAATATTTTGCGTCCATTAAGAATGCCATGATTTTCCCCATCATTCCCCCATCTATCACCGAACTGGGTAATGCGAGTGGTTTTGATTTACAGCTAAAAGATGTGGGTGGCCAAGGCCATGCTGCATTGATGAATGCCAGAAATCAATTGTTAGGAATGGCTGCTCAGGATCCACGTCTGACGGGTGTCAGACCGAATGGTCAGGAAGATACACCGCAATTTAAGATTGATGTGGACCATACCAAAGCCGCGGCATTTGGGGTGGACTTAAATCAAATTAACCAAACCTTTAATACCGCTTGGGCATCTACCTATGTTAACGACTTTATTGATAATGGTCGTGTCAAAAAAGTCTATGTACAAGGCGATGCACCTTATCGGATGATGCCTGAAGATGTCTCAAAATGGTATGTTCGTAATGATGATAATGAAATGGTATCACTGGGTTCTCTGTCTGAAGGGCGTTGGATATATGGCTCACCGAGACTTGAGCGCTACAACGGTGTCTCTTCAGTGAATATTCAAGGTGAAGGCGCGCCAGGTGTCAGTTCAGGTGATGCGATGAAAGCCATGGAAGAGTTAGTCGCCAAGCTTCCCTCCGGCTTTGCGTATGAATGGACCGGACAGTCCTATCAGGAGCGTGAATCCGGCGATCAGGCACCGCTGCTCTATGCTATCTCTATTATGGTTGTGTTCTTATGCCTGGCAGCCCTCTATGAGAGTTGGTCGGTGCCGTTCTCAGTACTGATGGTTATACCATTAGGTATTATCGGAGCGGTGCTATTCACCATGGCGCGCGGCTTATCAAATGATGTGTACTTTCAGGTAGGCCTGCTAACCACGATTGGTCTCGCATCCAAAAATGCGATTCTTATTGTTGAGTTTGCAAAAGCACTGTACGAAGACGGCATGTCATTAATTGATGCCACGATGGAAGCGGTCAGAATGCGGCTGCGTCCTATCATCATGACATCACTTGCTTTCATGTTGGGTGTGTTACCCCTCATGATCGCCACCGGTGCAGGTTCTGGTAGTCAGAACGCCATAGGAACCGGTGTTTTTGGTGGTGTCTTCACTGCTACCGCTTTAGCGATATTCTTTATACCTGTCTTCTTTGTTGTGGTATTTAGTCTGCGAGAAAAACTCACTAAAAAATCATCACATGATGAAGTGAAAAGGGCCTAATTATGATGAAACCTCTTAAATTATCGATAGCGATTTCGACAATATTAACGATATCGGCTTGTTCACTCATGCCTGATTATCAAAGGCCTGAGCCAACGATTGCTATCGCCAATCAACAAAAGGAAAGCACGCTTAATGTTGCAGAGCTTGGCTGGCGAGATTTTTATCTTGATCCAAAACTGGAGCAGTTAATCAGCAAAGCCCTGGCAAATAATCAAAACCTCAGAGTATCATCACTCACGGTTGAACAATTACGTGAGCAATTTCGTATTCAAAAAGCCGCAAAATTACCCACGGTCAATGCAGAAGGCTCAGTGACACGTCAGCGTACGCCAGAATCATTAAGTGGCATAGGTCGTAGTGGCATTACGGATACCTATAGTGTTGGACTGGGTATATCTGCCTGGGAGCTCGATTTCTTTGGCCGAATCGATAGTCTGTCAGAATCAGCTTTACAGCAGTTTCTGGCATCTAAATCCGCACGTGACAGCATGCAATTAACCTTGATTGCACAAGTGGCTGATGCCTGGTTTAGTTGGTTAGCAAGTGATGCTCAACAGCAATTATCATCTGAAACCCGTGAAGCACGTGCTGAAAGTTATCAACTGATCGAAAAACGGTTTAATAGCGGATTAGCTTCTGAGCTCGATGTCAGACAAGCTGAAACAGCGTTACATGAAGCAAGAGTTCTGGAAGCCCAATACCAGCAACAAGCCAATCAGAACTTCACCAATTTACAACTTCTGGTAGGACAAACTTTAGACAAAGATGAGTGGAAAAAAGACTGGTATGAAATAAAGACACTGCGAGATATTCCTGCCAACCTGACTTCTGATGTCTTGTTATCACGTCCTGATGTGATGCAGGCTGAATCCATCATCAAATCGGCTAATGCTGATATTGGTGCAGCCAGAGCAGCATTTTTCCCACGTATCAGTCTCACCACCTCCCTTGGGTTTGGGGGAACGAGCTTTGGTCAACTAGGCGAAGCATCAAGTCGTCAATGGGCTATCGCACCACAGTTCACCCTGCCTTTACTTGACTGGGGTGTGAATCAGGCCAACCTGAATGTGGCCGAATTACAAAAAGATATTAATATCGCCCAATACCAACAAGTGATTCAAGAAGCCTTCAAAGAAGTCCGTGACGAAATGGAAGCCCGTTACACCCTAGATGCTCAGTTGGATGCGCAAAACGATCTCACTGCTTCCACCAAACGCAGTTTGGAATTAGCGCGATATCGCTTTAACGCTGGTATAGATAGCTATCTGGATGTACTGGATGCCCAACGGAGCTCTATTAACAGTGAATTAAATCAAATTGATACACGTCTGTTGAGGCTTCGTAATCAATTAACACTCTATAAAGCTTTGGGTGGTGGTTTGTATGAAGAGACACCCACAGCCGCCCCTTCACAGAATTAATTTTGTGTCCGTCAGCAGCTTAATTTAAGCTAGCTATATTTCATCAAGCAAGGAGAAAAGAATGGACTTACAAGTAGGTGGCATATTAGGTCTGATTTGGTTAATCATTGTTATCTGGGCCATTATCCAGGTAGCCAATAGTCCTGCTGGCGGTGGTGCAAAAATCTTATGGATTCTTATCCTGTTGTTATTCCCTGTGCTAGGTCTATTAATATGGTTCTTACTTGGACCCAAAAGCTAGACTAGACCATTTCAAATAAAAAAGGGGCTCAATGCCCCTTTTTTAATACATGCGCTTAGCCTAAGTGATCTTTTAGTAATTCTGGCTGACGTTCAGGTGTGAAAATCTCAATCCAGTAACCATCTGGATCTTGAATAAAGGCAATGCCTTTCATCTTGCCATCATTCGGTTTCTTCACAAACGGCACACCGAAGGATTCAAATCGCTCACATGACGCATCAATATCTGGCACAGCAAAACCGATATGGCCAAACCCACGCGGATCACTATTGCCATTGTGATAGCTAACCTCGTCGTTATCTTCATCACCCCAGTTATGTGTTAGCTCTAACATGGCAGGCATGGCAAATGTTTGTTTGATACGCTCATCGTTATCCGTTGAAATCGCTTTCACTTGTTCAGGTGATAATGCCGCCATAAAGTACAAGGTAAACTTCATCTCTGGAAAATCAAATCGTTTCACTAAGGTCATCCCCATCACTTCAGTGTAAAACGCCAGAGTGCGTTTCGGGTCTTTGATGCGGAACATGGTTTGATTAAATACAAAATCATGGGTGGCGGGATCGTGTGTCTCGCTTACCCCTTCAGCATTGTCAAAATGACGACTCATTGTGCTCTCCTTAATGTAAAACAGATAAATTTATGACCATTCTTATGACAATGGCTCACTTAGTATTGAAATAACGCTGACTTTCTTCTTTCACGACTTTCGACAGCAATAAAATCCCGATAAGGTTTGGAATGGCCATTAAACCATTCATCAAATCGGAAAAGTCCCAGACAAACTTCAACTCCCGGGTAGCGCCAACAATGACTGCAGCCACAAACACGACACGAAAGACGATAATGGCTTTCTCACCCAGTAAATATTCCAGTGCTTTTTCACCGTAATAGCTCCAGCCAATTAAAGTGGAAAAGGCAAATAGAGCCGTCGCTATCGCGACGATATACGTGCCCGTCATACCTAATGTTTCAGCAAAGCTGACACTGGTTAAGATATTAGCTTTCACCCCATCCTGCCAGGCTGTGGCGGTTAAGATTACCAGCGCTGTTGCAGTACACACCACTAGAGTATCAATAAAGGTCTGAGTCATAGAAACCAATGCCTGTTTCACCGGATCATTCGTCCGGGCTGCCGCCGCAGCAATGGGGGCTGAACCCAAGCCCGATTCATTCGAAAACACACCACGTGCCACACCATAACGAATCGCCGCCGCGACAGCAGCACCGGCAAAACCACCGCCAGCCGCAATCGGATTAAATGCATGCCAGAAAATTAAATGAAAGGCCGCTGGCACTTCGTCAATATTGATCCCGATAACCGTAAAAGCAGCGCCCAAGTAGGCCACAATCATAAAAGGTACTAGCATTGAGGTGAAGCGCCCAATTGAACGAATTCCGCCGATTAATACCAAACCGGTTAACACCATCAGCACAAATCCGGTTGTGCTGGTCTCCACGCCAAACACTTGCTCTACAGCAGCAGCCGCTGAATTTGCCTGGGTCATATTGCCGATACCAAACGCAGCACCGATGGTGAAAACCGCAAACAAGCTGCCAAGCCATGGCAAGCCCACACCTTTTGAAATGTAGTACATCGGCCCACCACGCATACCGTTTTCACCTTCTTCACGATATTTCACGGCCAGCATGGCTTCGGCATATTTGGTCGCCATCCCCACAAGTCCTGTCACCCACATCCAAAACACGGCACCGGGCCCACCTAAAGAAATCGCTGTCGCCACGCCAACAATATTGCCGATACCCACCGTAGCGGCGAGAGCAGTAGTTAAGGCAGCAAAATGACTGATATCCCCATCAGCTTTATCTTCTTTGTGAAAGACAAGCTTCAGGGCATGGCCTAATTTTCGGAACTGTAAGCCTCTTAAAATGACGGTTAAATATAAGCCAGTACCAACCAGTAATATCAGCATGGGCGGCCCCCAGACCCAGCCTGAGAAAACCGATACCCAGTGTGAAAGAAATTCCATGTATATCTAACCTGTGAGAAGTGATAAATGCTTTCGAAGTTATGTGAGAAGCAGACCGCTGTCAAACTTTAAGAACAATCAATCTATCAACGGTATAACTCAGCTCATGAAACCGTCTTAGGTTTCAGAATAGAGGCACCTGCATCTCTTGATAAACTCAAGGTATCGGCAATTGAAATTAATGCCAACACAGCAATGATCCAAAAAGCTAACTGGAAATCCTCAGCCCGTGTTTCCACCAGCGTGGTTCCATGTAATAACCACATCGAAAAAGCTAAGACCAGAGCAGCAAAAGCAATACCGATACCACGACTCATTTGTTGCAGCACAGAAAACAACGTGCTGGCATCACGCATTTGCTTCTCACCTACATCAGCAAAACCAATAGTATTGAGTGCAGTGAAATGCATAGATCGGTTAAGACCACTGATAAATAACACCAATACGATTAACCAGTGAGGTGTGTTGACAGTAAACATGGCCATCGCGGCGAAGCCGACTGACACCATCAGTCCATTGACGAGCAAGACTCGACGGAAACCAAAGGTATTCATTATCCAGGTGGTGGCTGGTTTCATGCAGAGGTTACCAACAAATAACCATAACAACAGTGTCCCCGCATCAACGGGCGACATACCAAAACCCAATTGAAACATCAGAGGTAATAAGAAAGGCACTGAGGCGACAGCAATACGGAAAAACGAGCCTCCCACAGCCGTTATTCTGAACGTTTTTATTTTTAGAGGGCTCAAGCTGAATAAAGGATACTGACTACCCAGCAAATGCTTAACAGCTAAAGCCAGCAAGATAATGCCAACAGTAATGAAACTCAGGCTATAGGCCATACCGATTCGGCCAGCACTGAGACATTCCACACCGGCCATAAACAGTCCAAAACCACTCCCAGTCATGAAAAAACCGCTGACATCAAAAGGTTCTTTTTGCCTAACAGGTGTTGATTGGGGTTGAATCAAAAAATGCGTAATAACTAAGATCAGTAATCCAATCGGAATATTAATCAGAAAAATCCATTGCCAACTCCAATGTGTGGCAATCCATCCTCCTAAAAACGGGCCCAGCACAGGACCAAATAGGGCCGGCCAGGTCAGAATCGCCACCGCTTTGACTATTTCGCTTTTTGGCGTATCTCGCAAAACAACTAAGCGACCAACCGGCACCATCATGGCCCCACCAAAACCCTGCAATATCCTCGACGCCGTAAAACTCAATAAGTCTGTACTCAATGCGCATAATACAGAAGATGTGATAAACATCAGTACAGCAAAAGAAAATACGCGTCGGGCACCAAAACGATCAGCCGCCCAACCACTTAGCGGCATAAAAATAGTTAATGCCACAAGATAAGCCGATACCCCCACAGATAAATGGGCTGCTGCAATATCAAAATCCTTAGCGATCGCAGGCAAAGCGGTAGCGATTATCGTGGCGTCTAACGTTTCCATAAAAAATGCCGACGCCACTAATAATGCAATCGCTATTCGTCTGTTGATTAGAATGGGCCCTAACTGCATGCCATACCTGTCAGTTACACAATATCGTCTACGACACCACCATCGACTCTGAGGGCAGCACCACTGGTCGCCGATGCTTGCTCAGAGCAGACATACACCACCATATTGGCCACTTCTTCTACCGAAGCAGGTCGCTGTATGACTGAACTCGGTCTGGCTTCCATAACAAAGGATTGACCGACTTGTTCATATGACTGGCCTGTTTTTTCTACTTCATCAGCTATCATCGCTTTAAAGCCGTCAGAAAGAGTCGGTCCGGGCAGCACACTATTCACTGTCACGCCACTTCCTGCTACTCGTTTGGCAAGACCACGAGACAGTGATAACTGAGCCGTCTTTGATACTCCATAATGGATCATGTCATCAGGAATATTGCGAGCAGACTCTGACGAAATAAACACAACACGTCCCCATTGTTTTTTCTGCATTGCTGGCAGATAGGATCGTGACAATCGCATGCCGGACATCACATTGGTTGCCCAATACGTATCCCAGGTTTCATCATCTGTCTCAAAGAAGTCCGCTGGACCGAAGATACCCGCATTATTGACCAGAATATCGACTTCCGGCACGACATTGACAAGTTGTTGACAGCCAGCCGCAGTGGATAAATCAGCCGCAGCAGGAATAAGTTTGGCTTCGGGCAGTTGTTGTTTGATACGCGCTATCGCCTTCTCTACACTCTCATCACTACGGCCATTGATAACGACCTCTGCTCCAGACTCGGCTAAGCCAGATGCAATGGCAAAGCCTATGCCTGCCGTTGAGGCTGTGACTAATGCTTTTTTACCGTTGAAATCGATTTTCATCATGCTCTCCTTATGAGTTATTTGTGTCCATTTTAGGTGAGCGACAATATTGATTAAATAGATATAATGTAAATTCACTATTTCCGATTAGTTAACAATGAAACGTATTGATGATCTGCTTGGATTAAGAGTATTTGAGAAAGTGGTCACACTCGGTAGCCTGACAGCCGCTGCCCAAGCCTTAGGCATTTCGCTCGCTGCCGCCAGTAAGCGACTGAGTAAACTTGAGCAGTATCTGGGTGTAAAACTGATTCATCGCAGTACGCGACGATTATCAGTCAGTGATGAAGGGCAAACGCTTTTTGATTATGCACAGCGGATTGTGTCGGAATTAGAACAGGCCGAAGAAGCCATTCTGCAAAAGTCGGAACAGATATCTGGCACATTAACCATTACCTCTCCCAACAGTTTTGGTCGACGTCATTTGGTCAAACTGATTGCTGAGTTCAGACAACTGCATCCTAATATCACCATCCAATTGCTGTTAAGTGACAGCATTGAGGAGATGATTTCAGAAGGTATTGATGTAGCTATCCGTTATGGTGAGCTGCCAGATTCCAGACTAGTCGCACGTCGACTGTTGAATAATGATCGTATTTTATGCGCGTCACCAGACTATCTTGCTCAAAATGGTACGCCTCAGACCTTGGACGAACTCTACCAACATCACTGCATTATTATTAGTCGTCATACTGAAATTAACTGGGCCTTTCCCACTCAAACCTTACACATTCAGCAAGCCATAAGTTGTAATGATGGTGAGGCAGCACATGCTATGGCATTAAATGGCATGGGGATTGTGCTGAAATCCTATTGGGATGTAGCTGAGGACTTAAGCACAGACAAATTAGTGCAAGTATTGCCAGAACAGGCTGTCATTAGCGCACCGATTAATATCATTACTCTGAAAAACCAG
This sequence comes from Methylophaga sp. UBA2513, assembly GCF_002341285.1. Classification (NCBI taxonomy): domain Bacteria; kingdom Pseudomonadati; phylum Pseudomonadota; class Gammaproteobacteria; order Thiotrichales; family Piscirickettsiaceae; genus Methylophaga; species Methylophaga sp. UBA2513. The sequence goes on from NZ_DDNT01000015.1 coordinate 137,027, forward strand.
CATCAACCAGCCAGAATACGACTATTTATCGACTTCTTACTGAATAGTTTGCAGCTGCTACAGATGCATAAAGACAAATTCTGACAGTCTTATTTGCCAATACAAAAACTGGAGAAAATATGATCCAGCAAGTCTTCTGTGGTGAAGGTACCAGTAATTTCACCCAGTGCATTTTGTGCAAGACGTAACTCTTCTGCTAACAGCTCACCAGCGCCCATCCCTGAGAGGCAGTCATAACCATTGACGATAGACTGTCTGGCGCGTGCCAGTGCATCAAGATGGCGGCGTCTGGCAATAAAGACACCTTCTTCTTCTGGGTGAAACCCGACGGCTTGATAAAGATGTTGTTGTAATAACTCAAGTCCATCGCCCGACTTCGCCGAGAGATACAACGTAGGATACCCCTCTTCTTCTGTCAATTGCGTCAGGTGACCACTTTTATCAATCTTATTACGGATAATGGTGAGTGGTTTATTCGCCGGTAACTCAGCCAGGATTTTTCTATCCTGTTCAGTCAGCCCTTGGCTATCATCGATCAGTAATAGAATATGATCGGCCTGAGCCAGTTCATTTTGGGTACGACGAATGCCCTCAAGCTCAACGATATCATTTGTTGCATCATGCAAACCGGCCGTATCAGAGATACGTAATGGCAAGCCACCAAGATGAATTTGCTCACGCAGTACATCACGGGTGGTGCCAGCGACATCTGTGACAATGGCAGCATCATGACCCGCTAATTGATTATGCAAGCTGGATTTACCCGCGTTAGGCTGACCCGCCAGCACGACGCTGATACCTTCACGCAATAATCGGCCTTGTTTGGCAGAGCCCGTGATGCCTTCCAGTGTTTTTAATAAATCCTGAAGTTGCCTGTCGACTTGCGCTTCTGCTAGGAAATCAATTTCCTCATCGCTGAAATCAATCGATGCTTCAACGTACATTCTGAGGTGTGTCAGTTCTTGCAGAAAATCATTAATGCGATTAGAAAAATCACCTTGCAGTGAACGCATTGCACTTTTGGCAGCCTGCTCTGTTGAGCTCTCAATTAAATCCGCGACTGCTTCAGCCTGGGCCAAGTCCATTTTATTATTCAGAAAAGCCCGCTCTGAAAATTCACCCGGTCTGGCCATTCTGGCACCCAGCTCAACGGCTCGCTGACAGAGTTTATCCATCACAAGTGGGCTGCCATGTCCTTGCAGTTCGACTACATCCTCACCTGTAAATGAAGCCGGACCTGGAAAATAAAGGGCAATACCTTCATCAATCACTTCATTTTCGGCACTGCGAAAGTGTGTAAAGGTCGCATAACGAGGAGTCGGTAATTTGCCGCAAATTGCACTCACGATCTCAGCACTTTGCTTGCCTGAGATTCTAACGACACCGACGCCACCACGCCCAGGCGCGGTGGCTACTGCAACAATCGTATCCATCAGCGTCGCTTAGAGTGCGTCCATCTTACGAGTGATATACCACTGTTGTGCAATCGACAACACGTTATTCACAACCCAGTACAACACCAGACCAGATGGGAAGAACGCAAAGAAGACCGTGAACACCAGCGGGAAGAACTTCATCATCATCGCTTGTGCAGGATCTTGAGGTGCAGGGTTCAGGCTTTGTTGAATCCACATAGAAATACCAAACAACACTGGCAAGATGAAATAGGGATCCATCGCTGTTAAGTCATTAATCCACAAGATAAAGTCGGCTTGGCGTAACTCAATACTTTCAACCAGCACCCAGTAGAAAGACAAGAACACTGGCATTTGCACAAGAATCGGCAAACAACCACCCAATGGGTTAATTTTCTCAGTACGATACAGATCCATCATCGCCTGATTAAATTTCTGTTTATCATCGCCGTAACGTTCTTTCAGTGTTGCCAACTTAGGCGTCAACTTACGCATAGCGGCCATGGAACGATAACTGGCTGCTGACAACTTGAAGAACACTAACTTAATTAATACTGTCAGCAGTACAATTGACCAGCCCCAATTACCCGTTAGTTTATGTAACCACTCCATGACCCAAAATAATGGTTCAGAAATAATGGTAAAGATGCCGTAATCAACCGTTAACTGTAGGTTCTTGGCTACCGCTTCAAGACGATCCGCTTTTTTAGGCCCGAGATACATTTCATAATCGGCCTGCGCTTCACTACCAGGCGCAACAGATATTGCAGGCATTCTGACACCAGCAGTGTAGTTGGTACCATTGATTGAACGAGCGTAATAACCTTTCTCTTCCGTATTTTGTTCAGGCACAATCGCCGCCACAAAATAATGCTCAATCATTGCCGCCCAGCCATCTGTCGCTTTCTGGTTAAAAGGCTTGTCATCTAAATCATCAAATTTTACTTTTTCGTACTCATTACCTGTGTTTGAAAATACAGGGCCTGTGTAGGTATAGATAAAGTGAGAACCGTTAGTGACGTTATTGCGGTTAAATTGGGCATAAGGATAGGCTGAGAAAGCCTCTGATGTGTTATTGACCACTTTGTAGTCAACGTTTACCACATAACTATCGCGTTTAAATGTATAGGTTTTAATGACTGTTAAACCATTCTCCGCTTGCCAGTACAATGGTACGCTGAGCTCGTCCTGACCCTCTTTCAACTGATAGCTCTGTTGCTCAGATCGATAGATTGCGTAATGTGTCGGCGCATCGTCATTAGAACGTAGACCTGATTGAGCCACGAAATACGCATCACTTTTATCACTCAGAAATTGAACCGGGGTATCCGGCTGTTCAGAACTGACAGCGTATTTAAGTAAAGCTAAGTTTTGAATATCACCGCCTTGTGTGCTGATGTCGATATCCATGACATCTGTTTTCACATTCACCATTTGTTTAGAAGCAACTGCTTGTGCAGCGTCAGGCACATCGGGTAACGCTTCTGCAGAGACGGATGGCATATCCGGTAACTCAGCATCATTGGTAACAGCGGCTGGGTCAGCTGCTTGATTCGATGTTGTATTTTCCACGGTTTGTTGTGGGCTGACGTAATCAGTTTGCCACGCCTGCCATAACAATAACGACACGATGAGCAGACCAAAAATAAATAGGGTTCTGAGATTATCCATTATGTTTCTTTGTTTTTAGTTCAGGTACAGGATCAAGTCCACCCTCATGCCAAGGGTGACAGCGGGATAGTCGACGCAAACCAAGCCAGGTTCCTTTGATGGCACCATGACGTTCGATTGCATCTATCATGTATTGTGAGCAGGTTGGATGAAAACGGCAATGCATGCCAGTGAAAGGGCTCAGTAAAAGTCTATAACCTCGGACGAGGATGATTAGGATTTTTGCCATTGCGCCACCACTGTTAACCAATGTCGCTCCAATGCTGCCCATATTTGAGTGCTATCTCGTTCTGTCACACCGGGGCGTGACAGCACAACAATATCGATATTTGATAAGACGGATTGATTCTGTCGAAAAGATTCGCGAATAATCCGCTTTAAGCGGTTGCGTTGATTGGCTAATTTCACGTGTTTTTTAGCTATCGCTAGTCCCAGTCGGGGATGCCCCACTGAGTTCTCAACCGTTAAAACCGTCAGGCCCCCACCACCAGTGCGTTTTCCTTGACGGAACACCCGAGAAAAATCTCCCGGGCGATTCATTTTCATGGCTCGGCCAAATGTTGCCAAGTCATGCCCTCCCTGAAGGATGTCAGAGAAGATTATGCTGACAGTCTTGCGCGACCTTTTGCACGACGTGCGTTAATAACGCGACGACCACCAACTGTTTTCATACGTGCGCGGAAACCGTGAGTACGTTTGCGCTTCAGATTGCTAGGCTGAAAAGTTCTTTTCATTTCACCAACTCCAGAAATATTGATTGTTTTGCTGCCTGCGGTGCTAACAGCAGCAAAAACCGCCGAGGCAAAAGACACGGGATTATAAAGTTTTAAGGCATAACAAGTCAAACCAGAGTGACTTTATTATTTCTGTGGTTATTTTACTTGCCAAAAAGCTGGCTTAAGGATAACTTTAGACGTCCTGCGTTACCAGCTATACTATTTCTCATACGTAGCTAACCAGCGCACCTCTTTTTTGTTTAAACCGGTATAAATCAAGGAGTTAATGTGTCATCACCCCTTTGGGAAAAATGTCTGTCCCATCTCGAAGGTGATTTGTCGGCACAGCAGCTGAATACTTGGCTTAGGCCGCTGCAAGCGATCGAAACCGAAGAGAACTTACGCCTACTTGCGCCTAATCCGTATGTTAAAGCCTGGGTACAAGAGCAACTTGAGACACAGATAAATCAGCTGGTTCATCAATTAACTCAAGGCCTTATAGAACAGGTATCCATTGAGGTAGGCACCATCGATCAGGCACCACAACGCCCAAAACGCGTTGTACCTGCTGCCGCAACAACAAACATCGATAAAGAAGAAAAGCCGGAAATTGTTAAATCCGAACCCGCACTTGGGAGTCCAATCAATCCACTATTTACTTTTGATAGTTATGTCGAAGGTAAGTCCAATCAGATTGCTCGCGCCGCCTCGCTTCATGTGGCAGAAGCGCCAGGGACAAGTGGTTATAACCCTCTCTTTTTATATGGTGGCACTGGTCTGGGTAAAACTCACCTCATGCTGGCCGTGGGTAATAAGATCAAACAAAACAATCCAAAAGCACGGGTGATTTACCTATCATCAGAACGCTTTGTTCAAGACATGATTACCGCCCTACGCAACAACGCTATCGATCAGTTTAAAAATCACTATCGCAGTGCCGATGCATTATTGATTGATGATATTCAGTTCTTTGCAAAAAAAGAGCGCTCTCAGGAAGAGTTCTTCTATACCTTTAATAGTTTGTTAGAAGGCCAGCGCCAAATCATATTGACCTGCGACCGTTTCCCGAAAGAAGTCGACAACCTCGATGAACGTCTACAATCACGTCTTGGTTGGGGCTTAACTGTTGCTATCGAGCCGCCAGAACTCGAAACTCGTGTGGCGATTCTGATCAAGAAAGCGCAACAAAACCTGATTACACTGCCGGAAGACGTGGCCTTTTTCATTGCTAAACGTATAAAATCGAATGTGCGTGATCTGGAAGGCGCATTGCAGCGCGTTCTGGCTTTTTCTCGCTTCACCAATCAGCCCATGTCAATTGATATGGCACAGGAAGCATTGAAAGATCTGTTGGCCCTGCACCAAAAGCTGGTCACACTAGAAAGTATCCAGAAAACAGTGGCGGAGTATTTCAAAGTCCGCGTATCTGAATTGCTGGCGAAAAAACGCACACGTTCTATCGCTCGCCCAAGGCAAATTGCCATGGCTTTAGCCAAAGAATTAACCAGTCACAGCCTGCCAGAAATAGGTGAATCATTTGGTGGACGTGACCATACGACTGTCCTGCATGCGTGCCGGAAAGTTGCTGAACTGAAAGAGTCGGATCCCCGCGTGGCTGAAGACTACCGTAACCTTTTACGAACACTGTCGAGTTAACCCGAGAGAATCATCATGCAATTTACTGTCAGCCAAGATACTTTAGTGCGACCGCTGCAACTGGTGTGCAGTATTGTTGAACGACGCGCTACGCTTCCGATCCTGTCTAACGTCTTATTACGTGTTCAAGGTGACCAGCTATCCATGACCAGCACCGATATGGAACTGGAAATGATTGCTACTCTGCCGGTCGCCGTTGAAGAAGAAGGCAAAACCACCGTCTCAGCCCGTAAACTGCTGGACATTGTCAGAGCCCTACCGGGTAACGCCACCATCAGTGTTAATGCCAGCGAAGGTAAAGCAGTGGTGAAAGCAGGGAAAAGCCGCTTTTCATTAGCGACATTGTCCAGTGATGACTTTCCGGATAGTGAAGGCGCCAATTACATGGACGAAATTTCACTGCCACAATCGGCACTGAAATCCTTACTCGACGAAACCAGCTTTGCCATGGCCAGTCAGGATGTTCGTTATTACTTGAATGGATTACTGCTGGAGCGTGATGACACTACATTACGTGCTGTTGCGACCGATGGTCACCGTCTGGCGCTGGGCAGCCTGACGACATCCACACCCGTCAGTGAGAAAAACAGCGTGATTGTGCCACGTAAAGCGATTATTGAACTTGGCCGCTTGCTTAATGACAGTGATGATACGGTTAAAGTTGCCTTCAGTAATCAGCAAATCAAAGTGGAATTACCGGATATTCACTTCACATCTAAACTCATTGATGGCCAGTTCCCGAACTACGAACGCGTTTTGCCTTTAGGTGGTGATAAAGAAGTCTTAGCTGATCGTGATGAATTGAAACAAGCCTTATCTCGTGCAGCTATTTTGTCTAATGATAAACATCGCAGCGTGCGTATCAATTTAGAGACAGATCAATTAAAAGCCACAGTCACTAACCAGGAACAAGAATCCGCAGAAGAAGAAATCAGCGTCGATTACAAAGGTGCCCCATTAGAAATCGCCTTTAATAATGCCTATCTGCTGGACTTATTGAACGCGATTCCGGATAACAAAGTGAAACTGCTTTTCACTGACGAGACCAGCAGTGCCCTAGTTACACCTGCTGATGAAAAATTTGAGCGTCAATATGTCGTTATGCCAATGCGCTTGTAGTAAATGTTCAAACATTTCTTTATTAGTAGGCATTAAAGCGATTTTTATAGATGTACGTATTAACAGCAACGCTATCAGCAGTATGAATACAGGCTGTGCTCAATAAAGTCCAAACACATCAAACGGATGGCCAACGGCGTGAGGCTAAAGATGGCTCCGTTTGATGCTTTGTGAGCTCCTAGCTATCCAACTGCAGACATTCCTACACTCCAAGCCTGGTTGACCCAATAAAGCGCAACAAAGCCGTTCTACCCCCCAACAACTCCCATGAGTATGACATTAATTACGTCATGAAATAGTCCTCTCAATAAAGAGCTAGCCGCACAATGTGACGTGATTAAAGTGCATTTCAGCGTTGGCATTAACAGCAGCATTTTTTATCTACAAAAATTTCACAGATAACGGCCAAACCTGAACAAGGGAGGGTCTACTATGAAAAAACAATGCATGAATTACATCATGGCTTGCGTCTCAGTCCTGACATTGGCGAGTTGTGGTGACGATGAGTTCTCGCAAATCGATTTTGGTCAAGATGAAGCCGAGTTCACAGCGGTAACACCTGTGCCAGATCATTTGCGGGCCGGGATGCCAGAGGAGAAACCCAAAGAAATGCTGTCAGTTGCCGATCCCACGCCACCTGAAGTCTGGTTACTATCTTTATATCGGCAAAAACCCAATCATGATCCTGAACGTGATGTGATGTATTACCAGAAATTACTTGATGAGGTCCTGGCACATGTTCATGAGGATAAACGCGTTGTCAGCAATCGATTAGTACAAGTCACACGACAGTTACAAGACAAAGGCATTGATGCCGACCAAGATAGATTGCTGATTGATTTTTCTCACTATTTACCTAGTGTGAATGGTAAGTATGTATTTGGCGAACTCACTGCAAACTACAGCAATCTTCGACAACAAGACATGAATCATGACCAGGCCATGAAACAGTTGTTTGAGCTTATCTAGTCAGGGAGGATGTGATGTGGATTTTTTAATTCAAAGTTTATTTGTCTGGGCACTTACCTTAACAGGCTACGAAGACCCGAATTATCTGCCTGATATAAAAGCAGTCAGTCATCAAACACTCGCCACTACATTGTGTAAATCCAGTTACTGTACCGCAGTGGCCTATTACGACAAAAACACGGAAACGATTTTTTTTGATAATCGTATGGACATCAAAACTGATGATGGAGCCCGTAGTTTCATAGTGCATGAAATGGTGCATTTTCTGCAGCATAAAAACGGCAAAATAAACAGCGAAGAGCTTGATTGTAAAACACGCATAGAAATTGAACGTGAAGCCTATCGTGTTCAACAACTTTTTCTAAAAGAACACCACAAAGATACATACCAGATTGATATGGCTATGGCAGTATTACCCAGTCTTTGCAGCGAACAAACTGAAAATTTAAACTGAGATTAAGCTCTAGTACTGGCTATAAAAATAAGGCATTGAAATGGATATCATCAAGTGGACTGAAAAGCTGATGTCGATGGATGAGGAGAGTTGGCAGCGCCATGCCAATCCCTGGAGTGTGTATTCACGCTTTACAACTTTGCCCTTACTCTCTCTGGCTTTTTATTCACGCGAGTGGATAGGGATTTATTCGTTCATACCTGTTGTTTTGGCTCTTGTCTGGATTTGGCTCAACCCACGACTCTTCCCTCCACCATCCTCTACCGATAACTGGGCCTCCATGGCGACCTTTGGAGAAAGGTTGTATCTAAATCGTCAACATGTCCCCATTCCTGTTCATCACCAGCGATTTTGTGTTGTGCTACAGACGCTGTCTGTCATCGGCTTACCCTTTCTGATTTATGGCTTTTACAGTTTAAATATTTGGCTACTGCTGGCCAGCAATATCTGGATGATGGTGTTCAAAGCCTGGTTTGTCGATCGTATGGTCTGGTTATATTTGGATAGTCAGGACGATCAGTCATAACCTTATGCTGACTTTGATAACAAAACAAAAAGGTAATCCCATCAATCATCTACATCCTATATAATCACTGACTCATTTATATAGAGCCAAACAAAAACACAATGATGAATAGTACCCCCACGCATAAGCCACGTCCGTTCGTAGACCTGATGGTCAGTATCGTATTGCCATCCATTATTTTAATGAAGATGAGTGGTCCAGAAGACTTAGGTGCCAGTGGTGCATTAGTCGCGGCGCTGTCTTTTCCACTTGGCTGGGGTATTTTTGAGCTGATTAAATACCGTAAATTCAACTTTATTGCCTTACTCGGTTTAGTGAGTGTCTTACTCACTGGTGGCATCGGTTTATTTGAGCTCGATACGAAATGGTTAGCGATCAAAGAAGCAGCCATTCCTGCGATTATCGGTCTTGCCGTGCTTGGCTCAACATTCACCCGTTACCCACTTATCAGAGCGCTGTTGTACAACCGTGAGATGATGGACGTAGACAAGATTAAAGATCGTCTTGAAGAGCACAACAGCACAGCCTTGTTTGAAAAACGCTTACTCAATGCCACCTATTTATTAGCTGGTACCTTTTTATTTTCAGCCATCATGAATTTCCTGCTGGTGAAATGGCTGGTCACCAGCCCAACTGGCAGTGAAGAGTTTAATGAACAACTCGGTTTACTGACTTTATACAGTTATCCAGTGATCGCGATTCCCTCTATGCTGATGATGATTGGTATTTTTTATTATTTATGGCGCACGATTCATGATCTTACTGGCTTGAAACTGGAAGAGGTGATATCACCCAAAATCGCCAATAAATAACCGTATGTCCTCAGTCCGACAGGTTCTGCATCCAGACTACCTGATTCTATTACCCACGACACCCTGCAAAGTTCTCAGTTCTGCGGTGTTACACGGAGGACTGCAAAAGGCCAATGCTTTACTTAATATGCGTGTGGAGAAACACTCTCCACTCCCCTGTCTGGCGCCAGAGCAAACGCTATTAAATAAAGCAGAAGAACTCGCTCTACCCTCTCCCACTGTCGGTATGATGACAGCGGCTTCCATGAAGTCGTTAGGGCAGCATATTGAGAAACGCGGTGACTTAACGGTTGAATGCTGGGTAACGAGTGGTCTCAGTAACGTCAGACGAGTGGGTGATAAAGCCGATGATAAGACTGAGCCAGGTACCATCAATATCTGCTTACACATTAATCAAGCACTGTCCGATTCAGCACTGGCAGAAGCCTTGATATTACTGACTGAGAGTAAAGTCACGGCCATTCGCGATACGGATATTATCAGCCCGGTTTCCGGTCTCTCTGCCAGTGGTACAGGCACCGATAGTCATGCTGTATTTTGCCCTGATGCAGAACCTCAGCACCATTATTGTGGCAAACACACTACGCTGGGTGAGCTTATCGGCCGCGCTGTGCTTGAGGCCTGTTCAACCAGCTTAGGTCACTGTTTTCGCAGTATGATCAACGACTAAAAATAGGGCTTACAGCCTGTCGATAGCCGAATAATACTTGCTTGAAACCTGTCGCTATTAACGTATTACAGTCTAGATAAGCTTGGAAGCAGTATTTGCATTATCGTTAGCAATTCATTTCAGCTTGAGTTAAGGGTATTTTGTATACTAGCTCTTATGGCCTCTAAACATGCAACTCACGCTATCGAGCATTTTTTCTTTAAAGACGGTGCCACACGGGCCTTATTCCGCTGGCTGGATTTTCGTTTATTTGTCTCGCAACAGAATATCCAATTAACATCCTCTAAAAATACAACGGCGCAATCAGCTACCGATTATCTCCATGCCTGGCAGCAACAGGCCTCTCTGACAACTCCCGCTACAGGAATTTTACGACTTTTCAGCGTTATCGCGATGATTATTGGATTTACAGCCATGGTAGGCGTATTAAATGTACGAGAACACACATTCATAAATATCTGGGTTCCGCTCGCTCTGTTTGCATTTTTACCACTGCTGCTCAGCCTGAGCAGCTTTTATTTGTCTTTTTTATCACCGTCTAAACAACATTTACATCATCACCCCGTGATGCATTGGCTCATCAATAAACTGCAGTTGCAACCCTTTATTCCGTATAAAAATCTGTTATTACCCTGGCTTTTTTGGCAAGTACAATCAGCGGCTATTTTGTTTTCTGCCTCAGCGCTACTGTCTTTTTTTCTATTGGCGACATTTCAGGATTATCAATTTGGCTGGTCATCCACTTTCATCACTGATAATGCCACCATGACTCAAATGATGAATATTATCAGTTGGCCCTGGCAGTGGTTATTTGAGGCACCAACGGCTGAATTAATCCAGCAGACACGGTTTAGTGTTCAGACAGCTAATATAGCTGTCACGGCCAACAATAACTGGTGGGTGACCTTGGTGATGTCTATTGTGGTTTACGGAGTTTTGCCTCGTCTGCTCTTAGCACTGTTACTCCGTCATCAATTTATCCAGCAATTACGTCACAACATCCAACATAGTAGTGATGTAGAACAATTTATTGTTGCTCAACAACATCAGATGAGTCGCAATCCTATTCTGTCTGAGAACCTGACTAGCGAAAATACGTCAGTGCAATTACCCTCATCCAATACTGTCTTGCTTAGCTGGCAGCAGGCTGATTTGTCTTTTCCCATAGCAAAAAATCTGGGCACAGATGACTGGTTAAAAGATGAAAAGTGGCTGATGTCTGATGCCAGTCATTTTGATAAGCCTGTCTGGATCATGATTGATCCGATGCAGACACCAACAGGTGAACTGGCCGATAGTATTGAGTTGTTACAGCAACATAATTCTTCTGTCAGCTTAGTGTTATACCCTATCAATACGGATGACTCACGTTACCAACAGCAGCAGAAATCATGGCACTTTTTTGCCCAACGACACGCTGTCAGTTTAAAAGAGGGGCATGACAATGGCTGAATCAACGTCACATCCCGTCTTTGCCGTCGTCGGACATCCCAATAAAGGCAAGTCAAGCATTGTCGCCACGTTGACACGCCAGGATGCCGTTAAGATCTCTGAAATTTCAGGTACCACGACGTCGTCGCAAACCTTTGATTTGAATATAGAGGGGGTGACCCAGTACACGCTGGTTGATACTCCGGGTTTTCAACGACCACGGCAAGTCCTGTCCTGGTGTCAGCAACATGCACCCAATGCTGCCGAGCGTAGAAACACGATTCAAGCCTTTGTAGATGAGCAGGCAGCTATAGGCAGTCATAAATTCCATGATGAAGTTGAGCTATTACAGCCTATTCTGAGTGGTGCTGGCATTATCTATGTTGTGGATGGCTCTATTCCCTACAGTCCCGAATTTGAAGCAGAAATGACCATTTTGCAATGGACCGGGCAGCCTCGTATGGCTCTGATTAACCCGATAGGTGGTGAAGCTTATGTGCAAGAGTGGCAAGATGCGTTAAGCCAATATTTTAGTGTTGTTCGCGTGTTCAACCCCATGACAGCGGATCACCAAAAACAATTCACCATCCTGTCTGCCTTTGCTGAATTATATGAGCCCTGGCGTCCTTCTATTGAAGACACCATTGAATTGCTGAAACAGTATTTCGAATCACTAGAGCAACAAGGTGCTTTTGTCGTGGCAGAACATATTCAACGCATGCTTGGCCATATCAGTGAAATCAAAGTGCCTGCAGACTTTGTTAAGTCACGTCTAAAGGACAAGCTCAAACACGACTATCAAAGCTCGCTGCGTCATATTGAAGCCAGTATGCAACGCCAGCTTCAAGCCCTGTTTGCTCACCCTGAAATGAAGATGCAGTTACAGGAACTCAACGCTGATTATCCCGACCTGTTTGATACCAGTCATTGGTATATTTATGGCTTAGACAGACAAAAGATCGTGGGCTTATCGGCTTCTGCGGGTGCAGCTGCCGGTGCAGTGGTGGATGTGGGCATGGGTGGCACCTCACTGATGACCGGTGCCTTCTTCGGCGGCTTGGTATCTGGTGCCGCATCACTCTTCGCTACCGCCGCACCAGAAAACCTCAAAATTAATGGCATTCCCATAGCGGGTGAAACATTAAAAGCGGGTCCAATGAAAGAACTGACGTTTATTTTTGTCGTGCTGGGCCGTGCTGTTGATTTTCTGGAAATGATCTTACGACGCACACATGCCGATCGTTCAATTGCAGAACTACCTGAAACCAACCTTACTGAACGAATAAATCATCTACCCAAAGTCGATCAAGTTCAACTCACCCGCTTATTACAAAAAGCACACAAAGGCCTCAGCGAGGCTGAGTTAATCAAACTTCGCGACTGGGTATTAGTACTCTGCTTGTCGTCTGAAGCATAAAATCCGGTCAATATTGACTTGTTCTTAACAGCGTCTTTCGTAAGCTCATACAACTGTGTTTATCAACAATGGAGCTTGAGGCATGACTCGTCAATTACTGGTTTTATTGATGCTATTGAGTCCACTATCCTGGGCAGAAGCGATGCAAAACCTTGAATCACTCTCAGACTTAAAATGGAAAAACCGGCTTATTCTGATAGAGGCTGATCAGCCAATCCAACACTATCAGGATGAACTTGACCGACTCGATGCTGACATCGTTGATCGTGATATTGTGTGGTTTATTGTTAACGACAAGGACGTGATAAATAATTTTAACGGCAAACTCAGTGATAGTGCCGCTGATGAGATCCGTCAAACATTACAAAGTCATAGTAGTGCGGTTTTATTAATCGGTAAAGATGGTGGTATTAAGGCAACAGAGACCCAGTTAATACTCGATGAGCTCTTTGGCGAGATAGATAGAATGCCCATGCGTCAGCAAGAGCTACAATCCCGTTAGCCATATCCATTCCTTCCACTCTATCAATATGAATAATTGTAAGCACTGGTAGCACTATGCTATTAATGATTCATAATCCATATCGAAGACGGGTGTTGGTTTATCTTCTTCATTGTTGTTGGGGGGCGTATGAATATCATCAATGAGCTATTTGATGGCAGTTTTATGCCCCACGGTCATTGTTACAAATGGCAGAGTGACTTACTTTTTCTGCATGTGGTGGGTGATGCACTGACGGTGATGGCCTACTTTCTCATTCCTATCGCCCTTATCCAGCTTGTCAAAAAAAGAAATGATTTTGCTTTCAACTGGATTTTTGTCATGTTTGCCGCTTTTATTTTTCTCTGCGGCGTCACTCACCTCATTAACCTGATTAATATCTGGCATGGGTATTACTACATCAGTGGCATGGCAAAACTCATCACTGGTATCGTCTCTATAACCACCACAGTGATGATTGTATATTTACTTCCCAAAGTCATTGCTTTTCCCAGTATTAAAGACTTTAAAGTTAAAAATGAGCAATTATTACTGGCTAAAAAAGAGTTACTTGAAGCCAATCAATTATTAGAACAACGAGTTGAAGCACGAACCAAAGAACTAGAAGAGCTAGCGCGCACAGATGCATTAACAGGCGTGTTAAATCGAGGTGGTTTGATGTCCTGCTTGACGGATGAAATTGATCGCGCGACCCGCTACAAACGTCCATTAAGTCTATTAATGGTTGATTTAGATCACTTCAAATACGTCAATGATCAATATGGGCATCAACAGGGTGATGTTGTGTTAACGGAAGCTGTTCAAATTATATCCAACGTGTCCAGACACAGTGACCACCTTGGACGTTATGGGGGCGAAGAGTTTCTATTAATTCTTCCAGAGACGGACATGAATGAGGCAAAAAGCCTCGCTGAACGTATTAGGCTGGACGTTGAGCAACATTCATTTTGTCAGCAAGAAGGACACGATATTTCATTGACCTGTAGTATTGGACTGACGGAATATCAACCAGGCCAAACACAATCGAGTTTACTTCAAACGGCTGATCGCATGCTGTATAGCGCAAAAGACACCGGTAGAAACAGGGTCATTGTTAACGACAACACCGATGCCTAACAACCATCCAATGTCTATTACTTTTCAATAGACATTGGATAACTCAACATTAATGTTTTAGCTCACCCAGCACCACTTTATTATCCGTAACTTTTTTCACCACATTCGAGTAGTAATCATCTCTAAACTCATTAATAACCCGTGTGGCGACTGTATCCTCGACACCACTTCCCAACAACACTTCTTCTGTGAGTCTCAGGCTTGTTTCTAATGTCTCTGAAACTGTTGTGGTTGCACCCTGAGTAATGAGTTCTGCACAGTGTTTTCTATCTCGAGCACGTGCATGTATTGGCATCTCTGGATAATACTGACGCACTTGAGCCACTAATCTATCTACCTGAGCAGGGTTGTCCAGGGCCACAACAATCATTTTGGCTCGATCGGCACCAGCGGCCTGTAAGACTTTTACTTTACTGGCATCACCAAAGAAAACCGGAAATCCCTGTGCTCTGGCATCCTTTACCCGATGCTGACGCATATCTAACGCGATATACGGTACGCCGGCAGCGCCCAATAAGGTACCTACACGCGCACCAACCCGGCCAAAACCGGCCAGAATCACATGCTCTTGATCATGTTCGATGAACTCAGTGGTATAGTCTTCTTCGCTTTTCTCTGCATCTGGTGTGTAAAACTTCAGTAATAGGAAGTTTGTTGAGCGAACAACAAATGGTGTTAACACCATCGTTAAAGCAATGACCAACGTCAGAATATCGCTGACCGTAGTTTCCAATAAGCCTAATGAAGCCGCAAAGCTAAACAAAACAAAACCAAACTCACCACTTTGAGATAATAAAGCACCGGTTTGTAAAGAAATATCGTGACGTGCTCCTGCAATCCGGGCCAGGATGTAAACCACAACGGTTTTAATGGTCATCAGCCCCCAAGTCAGTAACAGAATATCACCCAGTCGCTCCCACAATAGACTGAAATCAATCCCCATGCCCACGGTCATGAAGAACAAACCTAACAAGATACCGCGGAAAGGCAGAATATCAGCTTCTATCTGATGTCTGTACTGAGACTCAGCCAGCATCACCCCAGCAAGGAAAGCCCCAAGCGCCATGGAGAAACCTACACTTTGCATAATCCAGGCAACGCCAAGCACCAAAAGCACGGCGACAGCAATGAAAACTTCCGGATCCTGACTGGCGACTATTCTCGCTAACACTGGATTAAGCAGGTAACGTCCAGCAAACAACAGAGCAATAATGACCAGAATACCGATCAGTGGATTGATATCTGGCCCGACCACTTCTGCACCATTGCCTACGGCAAGATAGGACACCAGAGCCAATAAAGGCACCACGGCGATATCTTGCAACAACAGTACTGAGAATGACATTCGGCCCATAACAGTGGAAATACCGCCACGTTCCGACAAGAGTTTTAAACAAAATGCGGTGGATGATAGGGCTAAACCAAAACCAATGATGATGGCACTGTGATTATCCAGACCTAACCAGATAGCAATGCCATAAATAGTACCTGCTGTAATCAAAACCTGAGCAAGCCCCAGCCCCAGCACCATTTTACGCATTTGCCAGAGTTTATCTGGCTTGAGTTCTATCCCTAAAACAAACAGTAAGAAAATGACACCAAACTCGGCGAGATGGCGAATATCTTCAACCTCAGTAATAACACCCAGCCCCCATGGACCAAGAATCATACCGGCCGTTAAATACCCCAAAATCGCGCCCAAACGAATGGCATGAAACGTCGGAATAATAATTACCGTGGCCAATAATAAAGCCAGAATTTCTACCAGATAATGGCCGCCTGCTTCTTGCACAAATTATCCCTTTACTAATTAAACCGTGGTACGAGGACTTAGCATTAACAGCAGTCCTTGTTTGTAGGTATCGGCAGCGGCCTCTTTTTTATCTTGTGCCAGCTGAACTTCAGCTAATACCTGATATGTCTCACCCTTGGCGCCGAGACGAATACTCTGTTGTAAATATTCTTCTGCCTTAGTCCATAACTCATTGGCTGCTGCCAGACGCCCAACCGTCAATAACAGGCAGGCATTATCCGGATAGGCTTTCAGCCATTTTTCTGCTGTCGCCAGGCGAGCCAGCACATCCCCCTGAGTAAGTACACCATAGATGTATACCAGCTTTTCACTCCAGTTATGCCGCATGTACTGCTCAATCTGAGCAATCGCCTGTTCTTCCTGCTGTTGCTCAATCAAACCATTGACATAAGGCACGAGCATGGCTTCTGTCTGACGTGATTTACTGGATGATTTTTCCCAAACCTCTGACATTCTTTGCCAGTCTTGTTTCACTAAAGCCGTCTCTAATTGCCCCACTGCCGCTTCTTGATCCAAACTCGCTACTTCCTTTCTTTCAAGGACATGGCGTTTACGTAAATCGGGCAAAACCGACTGGACTTCCTGCCATTGCTCCATGTCCTGATATAAGGACTGCAATAACTGCAATACATAAGGATGTTTGGGAGCCACTTCACGCAGATGCTGAAGTGTCGCCAAGGCCTGCTCTTTTTGCCCTGCTGACAACTGCAGTTCTGCCTGTACGACACCGACGGCAATATCAGCGCCTTCAGTGGTTTCATGAGCTAAACGGAGGTAATTGTCACGGCGCTCTGGTGCCTGTTGTTTTTGCGCTGCCCGGGCAGCAGCCAGATAGTGAAGCAAAGGCGTTTCGCTATGGGTCGCATGGCGAACCAAAGTCCGTTCAGCTTCGGTCCAGCGTCCTTCTTCGAGCGTAATCAATCCTCGTGTCAGCGCACGGTTAGCACGTTTTTGTCTTTGCGTAGTTTTCCAGGCACTGATTCTTTTGGGCGTCTGTCTTAATAGAATCAGACTTCGTAAGGCTAAATAGCCTGCAACAACTAAAATGACATAAATGGCGGTAAACACGACCAGTGATGTTTCGAGACTCCATTGTCCGTACTGGAGTAACACAAAACCCGGTTCAAAATCAGCCGCCCAAATAGCCGCCACACCCAATGCTAAAGCTAAAGCGATGATAATCAGCATTTTCATTGCTGATACTCCTCTAGCCAGTTCAGTGAGCCTGAGATATCAGGAATAGATACATCAATGTTTTGTTCAGCCAGTGAATTCAGTGTTTCCAACATGGCATCACGTTCGTCACCCGTAAAATAATGTTCCAACCAAGTGATAGCTGTTTTCAAACTGTGCTGAAAACTATCCGTATCCGCATTCAGTAATGCCAGCCTTGCGCTTTCCAACTGTAGTCGCAGGTTCTGGTATAGGAAGTAACGCTGCTCTGGCGCCAAAACAGCCGCTTCACCTGATTGTTCATGACGAATCACCACCAGAGATCGCAATTGCTGCCAAATATCCGAGAGCGCTTCTTTCCACGCAGGTGTGTCTGTCACGGCTATATCAGCCGTCTCTGAAGAAGCAGAAAAATCGACCTCAGGGCCTTTTTTAACACGTAATTGATTGACATGAGCTGCTAGGGTTTGCAGTTGAATGGCCATGCCCGAAATATCAGAGGTCGTGAGTGATTGTAATGTTAATAATTCTTCTGCTATCTCAGCCCGCAGAGGATGAAGTCGATAATCAGAGAGGGCTTCTAACTGTTTATCCGCCATAATCAAAGCTTGAATGGCGCCTTTCGCATCGTGTGCTAATACAGCGCGTTGGTTGGCGACGTTGAGCAGATATTTCACTTCCTGCAAAGCCCATCGTTTTTGCAGCTCAGCATTCGATAACTGCTGCTTATCATTCAGTTGCTGTAATTTTTCTGCTAACTGCTTTTGATCCGTATCGAGTCGTCCCAATTGTTGTCGGTGTTGTTCTACTCTTGATTGCCAGTTTCCGTTTTGGCTGGATAATTCGTTCAGGGAAGATTGAATATCTGCTTTTTGTTGCTGCAGCTGTTGATAGAACCAGGCGATGCTAGCGGCGGAGAGAAGTACCACCACGACCAGTGCAACCCAAATCCAGCGATAGACTTGTGCATCCTGCTTATTTTTTTCCAGTAACTCCGCATCTTGCACGTTGTTATCAATCGTTTGCTTTGCGTCTTTATCTGCCATGTTAATCGTCCATATTTATCAGAGTATCAACAACTGCATTATCGCTGGCATCGGCTGATACATAAATGGTTTTGAAGCCTCGTGAGGAGGCATGCTGTTTTATCCTATCACTGACGACCGTCAATGGTTTATCTAACAAATCTGGCCATGTATTCATGAAGATACTACAAAGATTATCAACACCTGCCACACTGGTACAGATCACTTTGTCTGCCATCATGGCCTGCTTGAGTTTTGCTGCCGTTGGTTGAGCTAAAACACGTTGATAAACTTCAATATAAGTAATATTAGCACCTCTGGCTGTTAAGGTATCAGCCATATGCTCCCTGCCGCCATTACCTCGCACAATCAGAATCTGTTTACCTCTGACTTGTGATGCCTGCATCAACGGCATCTGCAGCAAACCTTCACTTCCATTTGATATTTCAGGCTGACAATCGACCGGTATATCATGCTCACGCATAGCCTGTGCGGTCCCCTCACCCACCGCAGCAAATTGGCATAACTTGGGCAGTTCGTGTCCCCAGCCAGCAATAAAGCTCTCTACCGCGTTACGACTAACAAATATCAACCAGTCAAATTGGTCGATATTGATCGTCTGCCAATGCTTTTTTGCAACCGCTTCAATATCAATCACTGGCAGAATCAGTGGCTTACCTCCAGCGGCCTCAACCAGCTCAGCCAGTGCTTGGCACTGATGTTGAGGGCGGGTCACAAGAATCTGCTGCCCCGCCAATGGCAGTTTACTCACCGTAGACATCTGCCAGAATTTTATCGGCACCCTTCGCCAGCAACATTTCAGCGACTTGAATTCCTAATTTTTCAGCATCTGTTGCTTTACCGCGAACTTCAGCTGTGACCGTGTTAGTCCCATCTGGCTGACCGACCAAGCCTCGCAGCCAAACGTTATCATCATCTAACATCGCATAACCGGCGATGGGTACCTGACAGCCACCGGACAGACGTTTGTTCAAGGCTCGTTCAGCACGCAGCACAATGGCGGTTTGATCACAATGTAATGGAGCAATAAGCGCGTTCATTTCTTCATCATCCACGCGAGTTTCAATACCCAACGCACCTTGTCCAATCGCAGGTAAACTTTGCTCTGGTGTTAATGCGCTGCGAATACGGTAATCAAAACCGAGACGTTTTAATCCCGCCATCGCCAGAATGATGGCATCAAACTCACCATCATCGAGTTTACGTAAACGGGTATTCACATTACCGCGTAAAGGCAGTACTTCCAGATCCGGACGGTGAGTACGCACCTGGCATTCACGACGCAGGCTGGATGTGCCTAAACGGGCTCCGTGAGGCATTTCATCGATACTTTGATAATGATTGGAAACAAACGCATCATGCGGATCTTCACGCTGACAGATAACAGGCAGATGCAAACCTTCCGGAAACTCAACTGGCACATCTTTCATAGAATGCACAGCAATATCCGCACGTCCATCTAACATGCCTTGTTCCAGCTCTTTAACAAAAAGCCCCTTACCGCCCACTTTTGCCAAGGGAGTATCCAGTATGATATCGCCCTGGGTTTTCATACCGATCAGTTCAACTTCAATATTCTGATGTAATTCTAATAAGCGTGATTTAACAAATTCAGCCTGCCACATGGCAAGAGGACTGTTGCGAGTGGCAATACGAACGATTCTTTTAGTCATGGAATAAGGTCACTTCAGCGTTGTCGTTAATAAATAAAGTCGATTCTAGCATTTCACGCATTGACTCTCGACTATCCGCGTTATAATGACGCCCTGTTTTCAACGAGCCTAATCTGATTGATATGACTACAGCCAATAAAAAACTCTCATCTGCCAGACTGACGCAGCCTACCGACAAGTTTGTCGAAGAATTTACCGCTTCCGTGCAATTTGATCAGCGTATGTTCCGTCAGGATATTCGTGGCTCAATTGCGCACGCCACCATGCTGGCTGAAGTCAAGGTACTGACAGTAGACGAACGCGATCAAATTATTGCGGGCTTACAACAAATCGAACAAGAAATTGAGAACGGCGACTTTGAGTGGTCTATCGCTCAAGAAGATGTGCACATGAATATCGAAGCTCGTCTTATCGCCCTGATCGGTGAGGTCGGTAAAAAACTTCACACTGGCCGGTCACGTAATGACCAGGTAGCCACTGATGTGCGCCTTTATCTACGCGATATGATTGAGCCTATCGGTCAGCAGCTTAATCGTTTGCAAGAAGCCTTACTCAACGTTGCTGAACGTGAAGCCGAGACTATCATGCCCGGTTTTACTCATTTACAAACAGCACAACCAGTGACTTTTGGTCATCACATGATGGCCTGGTACGAAATGCTCGTTAGAGATGCTGAACGCCTGCAGGATTGTGCTAAACGAGCAAACAGCCTGCCCTTGGGTGCAGCCGCCCTTGCTGGCACCACTTTCCCGATTGATCGTGAAATGACCGCCAGCTTATTAGGCTTTGATCGTATCTGTTTAAACTCTTTGGATGCGGTCAGTGACCGTGACTTTGCCATTGAGTTCAATAGCTTCGCCTCGATTCTGATGATGCACTTATCCCGTTTCTCAGAAGAGTTAATTATCTGGTCATCGGCGCAGTTTGATTTTGTTGATTTAGGTGATGCGTTCTGTACCGGCTCATCCATCATGCCGCAGAAAAAGAATCCGGATGTGCCTGAATTAATCCGCGGTAAAACCAGCCGTGTTTACGGCAATATGTTTAACTTACTGACCTTAATGAAAAACCAGCCTCTGGCATACAACAAAGACAATCAGGAAGACAAAGAACCCTTGTTCGACACTATTGATACCTTATTAGGTTCACTACGAGTTTATGCAGATATGATGTCAGTCATTACAGTGAAGGCAGACAATATGCGTCAGGCTGCATTACGAGGTTATGCCACAGCGACTGATCTGGCTGATTATCTGGTACGTAAAGGCACACCATTCCGTGATGCACATGAAGTGGTGGGTTTATCGGTCGCCTATGGCATCAAACACAAAAAAGATCTGTCTGAACTCACCTTGGCTGAACTACAGCAATTTTCTGCCAATATTGATGAAGACGTGTTTGACGTGCTGACATTAGAAGGTTCTGTCGCTGCTCGTGACCACTTAGGTGGTACAGCACCAGAACAGGTTAAAGCGGCGATAAAAAAAGCACGC
The DNA here is from genome assembly GCF_002341285.1 of Methylophaga sp. UBA2513. Lineage (NCBI taxonomy): Bacteria > Pseudomonadati > Pseudomonadota > Gammaproteobacteria > Thiotrichales > Piscirickettsiaceae > Methylophaga > Methylophaga sp. UBA2513. The sequence continues at coordinate 158,699 of NZ_DDNT01000015.1, forward strand.
AGTCAACGTTAAACAAGAGTTACACCGATGCAGTAACGATCATCTAGTCGTTACTGCATCAACCACAAAACGCTGGCCGATAACATCATCAGAAAAGCGATTCTGACCGCCCACTTTGGCCAATAAGACAGCAGTAACACCAATACTACGCTGGTCACAGACAATATCGATACCCAAATCACAAAGCCGGTTCCTGCTCCCCACACCTGCCACATGGGTAAATAAGCTAATATCAGCACAAGACTTGCTGTCCAGCGTAAAACCCGTATCTGTGTAGCAGTTAAACGTCTATCAGTCACATCCATTAAATGTCTTGGCATCGCCAGACTCAAACCACTCATCGCGGCATAACACAGAGCCACGCTCATCATCATCGCCACACTCATGATATCGCCTCCGAACGTTTTGCGGGCTTAGAGTAGCGTTCAGGTGCAGTTAATTTACGGCGTAAAAATAACACCAGCCCCAGACTCATCAAACCGAACACCAATACGGTCACTTCAAAGCCGACACTGCTCAAGTCTCCTGCCAGCCAGTAGGATGGTAGCCAATGTCCGGTTGTCAGCAGGTTCATGACAGGTAACAACAATGCCAGTAAGGTAAAGAGACTCCATTGTTCAAACCAGGCTTTCATGCCAGGTCGACAAGCGGCATGAAACAGCATGGCTAGCCAGAGATAAAAAAAGCCTTTTATTTCCCAGGATGCCCGATCAGCGATATCGACCGGAATCAAACGATTCAACCAGAAATAAGCCATGCAAGCCACCGCAAGACCACTGATAGCAGCGATATTCAGTACCTCGATTACCCGATAAACGCGAGCAGTTTGCGAGCCAAACTCATTCAATGATTTCTGACGCCGTTTCACCAGAAACAAGATGGCGCCGGTTGCCATCATCAACGCACCCGCCATACCCATAATGAAATATAACCAGCGAACGCTGTAGCCACCAAAGTTGGCAAAGTGCATGATACGCATCACACGTTGTGATGCCATGGGCGTGCCCTTATCGTATTCACCTGGTGGGTTCAGATGCATCACATCACCATTGGTCGCATCAAACTGAACACTGCCAATTTCATCCCTCAATAATTGCCCTTCATAGTCTTTTTCATCAAACCATCCAAACACCTTGGTCACAGCGCTACTGTCTCCCGGGTGCTCTACGTTCATAAATCGTCCGGGTTTACCCATCATCACTTCTGCTCGCTGGAACAAAATGGATAAATCCACCACATCTGCATTCACGCCTGTTTCTGCTCTGTGCATGGGCTCATCAAGCAGTTCAGAAAAGAATACCTGTGGATTGCTGTAATTAGCTAATACACCTGCAGGCATGTAAATCGATAAAAAGACCACCAAACCGGTGTAAGCAATCATCAATTGGAAAGGCAGCGTTAAAACAGCGGAGGCATTATGTCCATCTAACCAACTACGCTGACCTTTCTTTTGTCTGAAGGTGAAAAAATCTTTGAAAATACGTTTATGAATAATGATGCCGGTAATTAAGGCCACCAGCATGATCATGGTAAAAAAGCCGACCAGCCAGATGCCTGCCATACCCGCATGAAACTCATAATGCATATGCACAAAATGATGCCCCCCTTCCGTTTCGCGATTTTCAGCGGCTGGCATGAGTTCACCATTCTCCAGGCTCAGTAAGGCATGTTGAAATTCATTCTGCTCATCCCGCCAGAACAGACGTATTCCTGGCTCTGTTTCCGTTGGCAGTCCAATCCCCCAGAAATGACTATCAGGAACATGTTTTTCAAGATAAGCCTGACCTTTCTTTATCGTATCAACACGTTGCTGTTCGGTCATCGCAGTTTGATCAAAATCGGATACAACGGCTGCCTCTGGTTTCATCCATTTCGTGATATCAACATCAAACACACCAATCGTGCCCGTAAGGAAGATCGTGAATAAGGCCCAACTGGCAAGCAACCCACCCCAGGTATGTAACCAGCCCATCGCCTGACGAAACGATTCCTGTTCTTTCACTGGCTTCGTTAACTCACTCATGACGCCACCTTGGAAATTAGCATCCCTGCACCACCGAGCAAGACTGTTGGAATCAACATACCTAACCAAGCGCGCTTGCTATTTCTAACAGTAAAGACCCAAATAACAGCTGCTGTATAAATTGCATAACTAAAAAGGCTCACGGCCACGATGGCATGTGGTTTTTCCATTGGCACAATAGCTGATAAAAAAATGATAACGGCGGACGTCAGTAAATACCCGCCTACCGTGGCGGCCAGAACCAATGACAGAATTCTGAGTGGATAAGGTAATTGCATATTGGAGATAACTCTCAAATGGCTGATCTAATTATAGTTTTAGCTGCAGATAGACATGAACGCCTGTCCTCAACTCACATGAGAGGACTGACCGTAAAATAAGAGAACAATCGTGTACTCTCTATCTATGTCGTTTAAAGCAGATAAAAAGTGCAATTTTTCACTTTTTATAAAGCTGGATTAATTTAAAGGTAGATATTACCATCAAATAATAATTATATGCATTTAGATTTATTGATTATCAGTCTTCACTCTTATTTTCAGACAGATGTTGGATAGTCGATCAATAGAATCAAAATGCCGCTTATTTTTGATATCGAAAGGTATTTGGAGAAGAATAATTTCAAAATCAGCCATGCTAGAAACAATGGCCATATTGACTGTTAAAAATGTGATTAAGTGAAATCTTTATTATGGTATTCAGTCTGGGTGCTAGTTCATTGGTATCAGTGGTAGAGGTCGGGTCACACTGCTTTGAATGCCACAAAAAGTTACTGCTTATAAAAAATAACCCCGATACAAGATCGGGGTTATTGTTTGATACATGACTAGGTCATGTTTAAGCCTGGCTTATTTTTCAATTTTCTCGAACGCTTCATTTTCATGTTTTGCTATCGAGATAATCAGACCCACTATGATGGCTGCAGCACCAACAGTGAACAGGCCTAGAGCAAGTGGATTATCAGCAAAAGTAAAATAAGCCCCTACGTTTTCCCATGAACTAATTGATGTTCCCATAATTACACTCCTGGTTCTGAGTTAGCCAATTTATTTGGCACGTCACTTGATGTCACCGCAGGGACACCATGCACTTCTGGGTAAGGCTTGGCAATGATTTCAACTTCATCTAAGCCCAGCTCTTCCGCTTCTTTCGGTACGCGTAATGCATTGGCTTTTTTCAGAATCAATGAAATACCGTAACCTGGAATAAAGCCCACTGCTGCCATGACAATGGCACCAATTGTTTGCCCCATTAATGAAATCTCAGGCAAGTCACCCACGTTAGGCATACCGTCGGCAAACACACCGACTAAGAATACTGCCCATACACCCGTGAAGCCATGAACTGAAACAGCACCTACCGCATCATCAATACCGAAATTTTCGATCAATTTAGCGAATTTAACCGCTAATACACCTGTTACTACAGCAATAATGAACGCTAATTCAGGATCATAAAGATCTAAACCGGCTGCGACAGAAATGATACCCACCAGACCGCCAGACATTGTCCAGAATGGGTCGCGACTAGCGATGTAACAACCAATGACACCACCCGCAAAGCCCATTAATGTATTAAAGGCAAACGCTGATAAGTTAGTTGGGTTGCCGTAAATGGTTGTCCAACCTGTTTCACCACCGTTAAAGATGATACAACCGCCCAGGAATCCGAAGAAACCGAAGATGATCATCATCAAACCGATTAACGTCATAGGTAAGCTATGTGGAGCAATAGTCTGTGCCACACCGTTGATAAATTTACCTACACGTGGGCCTAAATTGATCAGTACACCCAGTGTGAAGAAACCAGCCACAGCATGCACAACACCAGACGCGCCGACATCATGATAGCCCAAGTCAGTCAGTAACCAACCATCTGGATGCCAACCCCAGGCACCAGCCAGTATCCAAACCACGCTACCCAAGAACACAGTCAGAATCAAAAACGCACTGACACGAATCCGTTCGATAACCGCACCAGATAAAATCGAGCCGGTGGTGGCACCAAACATGGCAAACGCTGCCCAGAAAATACCGGTTCCCATATCGGTGACATCAGGTCCCATACTTTGTGCCCAAGGTAAGGCACCCGCTGCCTCAATAGGAATAAAGCCATTCGGGAAAGCGTTATATATCCACCAGCCAAACAAATAAAACGTGGGAATAATGACCGCTAAAGCAAGAATATTTTTAATACCCGCTGCTAAAGCATTTTTACTACGTGAGGCCCCCATTTCATAGGCCAAGAAACCAGCATGAATCATGATCATAATGGCGGTACACCACCAGTAGAACACTTCGACATTCATAGACTGATGCATTTGAAAAACCGCTTGCTGGGCGTCGAGCGTTGCCTGCAAGGATTCTAGCGTTGGCGCATTGTCCATCTTTCTATCCTCTTATTAGTTAACATTAATACCTATCCACCTTGTTGGTTGGCTTACTTATCCAGCAAAAAGCTGGTTTGAACGGCGTTGCTATCAATAATCTTATCGGTAGAGCGATCCTTGATAGCAACGCCAGAACACTGGAGTCTGCGGGCCTCAGTCAGCAAATAAAGGCTTTTCTGAGCCGCAGCAAAATAAGAAAGTCCCGCCTTTCTTATATTGGAAATACAGTTACGTTTATCATCGCTCAGGCCACGTTTGGCCCCCCAGGTCAGGTACAGTCCCAAGCTATCGGGCGAACTCAATCCCGGACGTTCGCCAATCAGCACTAAAACGGCCTTGGCGTTTAAGGCTTCACAAACATCGTCCCCCACGGCGACACGGCCTTGTTCCACCATAACGATAGGTGCGAGTGAGTAAGCTTGTTCACTGGCTTGCATGGCTTGAGCTAAGGTCTCAATAAATACCGCTGCGTTTTCTTTAATCGCCGTAGCTGATAAACCATCAGCAATCACAATGGCTAAATCGTAAGGTTCAGAAGCTTGGTGTGGTTTAAGTGCTGCAAGACTGGCTTCGTCCAGCTGTCTTCCCCAATCCGGACGCTGCAAATACGTCATGCGATCGGTTGCCTGACTATGCAGCTTTAAAGGTGCTTCACGGTTTAACAACGGGTATTTATCCGCTAAGGCCATGAGATCTTGTTGTAAACCATCAAAGTCCAGTTCGGTATGCACCGCATCACGGGCCTGAGCATGTGCTAATTGGAATTCAAGTGATTCACGCGTCGGTGTGCTTACACCAGCACGCCCCAAGCCAATACGGGCAGCCGTGAATTCACGCAGACGACGCCATGGGTTATCGGTGACGATAGCGTCATCTTTTTTTACTCTGAGATGAGTGAGTCTATCTTCCTTAACCATCATTCGTTCCTGTGGCTAAGCCTCTCAAGGTGCCGGCAAAGGCTGGTGGTAACTGGTTTGATAACTTGGCATGACCGGCATCGGTCATGATTTGCATTTTTTCCAGCCATTTTTCAAATTCAGGTGCCGCCCCCAAACCTAAGACGCGACGCGCATACAAAGCATCATGGAATGAGGTGGTCTGATAATTGAGCATAATGTCATCCGAACCGGGAATGCCCATCACGAAAGAACACCCTGCTGTCGCCAATAGCGTCAGCAGATTATCCATATCATTTTGATCAGCTTCAGCATGGTTGGTGTAACAAACATCACAGCCCATTGGCAGACCTAATAACTTGGCACAGAAATGATCTTCCAAGCCTGCACGGGTAATTTCTTTACCATCAAACAGATATTCAGGACCGATAAAGCCCACCACGGTATTCACCAGTAAAGGATTAAATTTTCTGGCAACGGCATAGGCTCTGGCTTCACAGGTTTGTTGATCCAGACCATGATGAGCATTAGCCGATAAAGCACTGCCCTGCCCAGTTTCAAAATACATAACGTTTTGTCCGACCGTGCCTCGGTTCAAAGATAATGCTGCTTGTTGTGCTTCAGCCAGGGTGGCTAAATTAAAGCCAAAACTGCTGTTGGTTTTTTCCGTGCCACCAATGGACTGGAATACCAAATCCACTGGCGCACCGTTTTCAATACACTCAATCGTGTTGGTGACATGCGTTAACACGCAGGACTGGGTAGGAATCTCATATAAAGAAATCACTTCATCCATCAATTGCATCAGACGCGTTGCTTGCGCCACGTTGTCTGTTGCCGGATTGATGCCAATCACCGCATCACCAGATCCATAAAGGAGGCCATCCAGAATACTGGCCGCAATACCGTTCACATCATCAGTGGGATGATTCGGTTGCAGACGTGTTGATAATCGTTTGGGTAAACCAATCGTGTTTCTGAATGCACTCACTACACGGCATTTTTGTGCGACCAGAATCAAATCCTGATTCCGCATAATTTTTGATACTGCCGCCGCCATTTCTGGGGTCACTCCAGCTCGTATCTGGTTTAGCATGTCGCTGCTGGCTTTATCCGAAAGTAGCCAATTACGAAAGTCGCCGATGGTCATGTGTGAGATGGGCTCAAACGCATTCACATCATGCTCATCTATAATCAGTCGGGTGACTTCATCTTCTTCATAAGGCACGAGTGCTTCGTTAAGGAAATTTTTTAATGGCACTTCTGCCAATAGCAACTGAGCCACAGCACGTTGTTCCGCCGTTTCAGCCATGACACCGGCCAAATTATCGCCTGAACGAGCAGGCGTGGCTTTGGCCATCAGTTCAGCTAAATCAACGAACTGATAGGTCTTTGTGCCTAATTGGTAACGATATGTCTGTGTCATAAACTGCTTTAATTCCCAATGCTTGGAATAAATTTTGCCTTTAAGTAAACAAAGTTTCCTAATGTGAACTTGCGAGATTTATACCGGGTGACTATCGAAATTTGGCAAATGTTTTTTAGTTTGTGATTCAGCAACTTATTCACATAATGCGGATATAACAAAATAAACGAGGGGAGCAAATGACAGAGGAAAATATAAAATTTGCACCGAAACAGAGCGCAACCGCTACGCGTTGGTGCGTACTGGAGGCAGATGATGCCGATGAACAAGCTCATAACCTAAAAGCCTGGCAACAACAATTCGATCAAATCAGTATGGGTCAGTTTTACGGGCGTATTGAAGAGGTGATGTTTGAGCATGTTCATGCCTTTCGTGAACACACCAGTCGAGCTATTCGTCAGCAATGTAATGTCTGGCCAAATGCCATATGGATGGGATTTGCAGCCGATGAAAAGTCATGCCGAATCAACGGCCATCAGGTTGAAAAGAATCAACTGATGATTCGCCCTGGCAATACGCAATTTGAACTCATCACCCCGGAAGACTTTGATATTTATGGGTTAGTGGTGAATCAGGACAGTCTGCAGCTGGTGGCAGAAAAACAAGGCATCAAGCTTGATATCCATGCCCTCAATTCCCCCCTTAAAGTGTGGGAATCACACAAACTTAATCAATTAAGACATGTTTTGAACGACGTCATTTCACCCGCTCAAAGTGATATCAGCAGACGCATCCAAGAGGACAATCTTATGATGGCTATGCTTGAAGTGCTTCAAAAAAATGGGCCCAGCAACGAAAAGCCCAGTTTTAGTAAACGTCGCGCCGTGGTTGAAAAAGTCACGGCCTATCTGGATGCCAACCCGAGTAAACACGTGACGATTACAGAACTCTGTGATCTGGCTCATGTCAGCCGGCGAACGCTGCAATACAGTTTTGAAGATGTGCTCGATATCAGCCCGGTTAAGTTTATTCGAATGGCCCGATTAAACGCTGTCAGGCGACGACTATTACAAGGTTTGCAGGAAGATGAAACCATCGCCATGGTGGCTCAGCACTGGGGGTTTACCCATGCCGGGCAATTTACTCACGACTACACGGAGTTATTTGGCGAAAATCCGTCTATTACCATCTCACGTCGACACAACTAACACGTCCAGCCATGGATGGCTTCTTCCTCAATCTCGCTTAAGCCCTTACTCCTCAAAAATCTGACTAAGCTCCTGCTGCACTGGCATACCTTCAACGACATGAATCTCACCGTCCTTATCCCGATATATACTGGTCGGCGTGGCATGCGTATGCATCTCCTCCAGCAGCTGATTATTTGCCATCACCGCATCATTACCTTTTGAAGCCTTCGCATTATCAACAGCGATACCGCCTTGTCTAACCGATTGGCGATGTTGCTGAAAAGCCTGTTCGGGTGAGTCAGATCCCATAATCGTCGCCGCAACCGCTAAGCTGTTTTTCTGGAGAATCCCCACAATGATGTGACGAAATTGAACCTGACCCTCAGCAATGAAAGGTTCAGCCATGTCACGGAATTTATGGCAATAAGGACAAAACGGATCAGAAAAGGTATACACAATTCGCGGCGCGTTTTTATCCCCATCTTGCACCCAGTCCATTTCTTCGAGTTGTTGCCATAACTTTTCATTTTTCGGTTTGGTTATCAGTTGATTAATCGCATCTGCCCCCAGATTTTTACCCTCTGTATCGATTAAATCGCCGATAACGGCATGGCGTTTATCCGGGGTGACATAAATACTCATTGCTTCGTCTTTATAGTTACCCACATAGCCAGTCAGCTCAGAGGGGGTGTCAAACTTATCGATGATGGTCACACCCTGCTGCTCGATGTATGACAACACATTTTCCTGCTTGGCCGTATCAGACTGTTTGTTGAGAAAATAAAAGCTAATCGTTGCGAGAAAAATGGTGACCAAGAGGCCAATGAAGATTTTTTTCATCAGAATTCCGAATCCGTTTAAGTGTTTAATGACGTGAGTGTAAGTCAGCAAAAAAAGGAATTAGTTTACTCAGCCAGTAATATAAACGCTCAAAATACAAAAAGGCGCTCAAACGAGCGCCTTTTTACGAGAGAGAAAATCAGAAGGGAAATAAGCTATTTCGATTCAGCTTTCATGACTTTATGTGCAATTCGGCCTAATCCACCGTGTAATTTTGCCGCTTTTAAGTCATCTAAGTTTGTGGCATGGCCGACAACCACAGCGCCCCCCATACCTAGACCAATATGCGGATCACACTGGTACACATAAATACCTTCTTTACTAAATTCTCTTGAGACATTTTGGCCAATCTCAGATTTGAAATCTTTTGCCCCATCTGGCTGAAACATAAAGTGCACATTATGGATATCCATATTGGTCCAGTTCACCGTATCCCCAGGCTCTACATTAACAATCAGTGGGTCAAATTTCGTGCCTTCCGCTTTCACCGTGGTTTGTTTTGCAAATGCCGCACCACTGATCAATAGTGTGGCCAAGGTCATGACAGTTAAACTTTTTCTTAACGTACTCATTTTTTCTCCTTTTTATTATGAATTCACATCCCAATAGTGAAGGACTCATAAGTACGTCATGATTATGTAAGACATAGTTCAGCTAAGCTGGGTAAAGTTATGTAAACTCGGATAAGTTAACGTTCGGCCTGAGCCATTGTCCGTATTTTGTCATTCGCCTCTTCGGTACGGTAGACCAGCTTACGCACCTCATCTGCCACGACAGCAAATCCGCGCCCGGCTTCACCAGCACGGGCAGCCTCAATAGCGGCATTTAAGGCCAGTAAATTGGTTTGCTGAGTAATTTCGGTGATCACATCCGCAACAGTGAGGATTTCCGTCATACGAGTTTCGGCACGCTCCATTTCCATGGTATGCAGCTCACGAGCACTGTACTCATGGCTGATATTGCGAATCGCTCCTGCTGACTTCACAGCCACTCCCTCTTCATTACGAATGGTCGCCGCCCGCTCACGAAACCAGACATACTCACCCGACGCCATTTTTAAACGATACTCGGCAACATAAGGCGTGCTACCCGTTTTATCATTAATATGTTTTGTGAACGCTTCCAGGGTCGCATCCATATCTTCCGGATGAATAGCTTTTAACCAGCTATCCCACCCATCTGGAAAATCCTCCTGACGTTTGTGGCCTAACAACTCTCGGAATTGTTCTGACCAAGTAATGACACTTTTCTCATCATCAGGATCACCATTTACCAGCGTTAACATCCAAACACCCTCAGTCAACGCTGACTTAGCTAAGTTATTATTATCCACCTCACCTGATAAGCGTCGGTTTTCACTTTGCAAATGATCCATTTCTGAATACAAAGAAGACAAGGTTTGATTCAATGAATCTGATTGTTGTCGGAGCGCGTCCAGTTCGTGCTCAAACGTTTGCCGCTGTCCTATCAAACGCTGTTGGTGGTTATGGTTCAACTGCTCTACTTCAGCCTGATGGGCCTTTTGCAAAGAGGACAGATAGTCGCCAATACGATCTATCGGGGCTCGCAAATAACTATGCATCCACACTGGCAAACGTTTAAACGGCGATTCGATCGACTTATCAACAACCGATAAAATTGACTCAGAAACATACTGTAAACGCCCAGTATTAAACAGCTTCCACCCCATACAACGTTTCCTTTTATAAACAGTTATAAAGGCTGAACCTAGGAAAGCAGCCGAGCACGTTTTGGGTCATAAAAAGGCAGTTTTGTGACCAGACCTCCCAAACGTTTCTGAATACCATCCAGCTTACCTACTTCCAGCCGTGTGTCTTGTTTTGCAAACTCCGGGGCAACACGAATCATCGCAATTTGTTTACCTAACAAAGGCGACATAATGGCACTTGTCACAATGCCTACTGGAAATCGACCTTGATACACCAAATCACCATGAGCTGCAGGATCTCCACCATCAAGAATCAGGCCAACTAATTTGTGTCGGCTTTCTGGGTTCTCCCGAGCCAATGCTTCACGGCCGACAAAATCCTCATCTTTTGTACTTAATGGCACACTGAATCCGGTTCCCGCCTCAAATGGAGTGACATCTGGGCCAAACTCATATTCCGCCATGCTCAGACCCGCTTCAATACGTAACATATCCAGTGCATCAAAGCCCATCGGGGCGATATTAAAGGGTTGCCCTGCTTGCCACACTGCATCCCATAAAGATTCAGCCGCATCCGGATGACACCAGACTTCATAACCTAACTCACCGGTATAACCGGTTCTAGACACCATCACGGGCACACCATCAGGCCCACCTAAACGCCCAATGGTGAAGTGAAACCACTTCAGTTTTTCTACTGAGGTCTGACTTTCTGATGTCCAGATAATCTGGCTGAGTAATTCGCGACTATCTGGCCCCTGTACAGCGAGGTTATGAATCTGCTCCGTTGCGTTACGAATGCTGACTTTAAAGCCTTTTTCTTTGGCTTTTTCAGCCATCCAGACCATGGTGTAACTATCACCACAGAACCAGCGATAAGCCTGATCAGCCATACGGAAAATAGTACCGTCATCAATCATGCCGCCGGTTTCCAGACAAATCGCTGAGTGAGCAATTTCACCCACCGCCATACGTCGTACATTTTGTGTCAGCACATACTGCAAAAAGGCCACTGCATCAGGACCAGTAATATCGATTTTACGAAGGGGGGTTAAATCCAGTACGGCAACGCGTTCACGGCACGCCAGATATTCTGCGTTGGCACCCCAACCTTCATACTCAGCTGCGACCCAATAGCCGGCATATTCAATAAATTTCTTGGTTAAGGCAGATGTACGGCTATGAAAGCCAGATGTTTTGGTCATACGAGGATGCTCCTCAGCAGTAATTCGATGGGCAATAGAACGAGGGAAAGAGTGTTCTTCCCCATAAATGCGGACGTGAATATCTGTCGGAATCCAGCCATTTGCCGGATCAATATCATCAGGACAAGCTGATGAGGCACAAACGAGATCTTTATCTGCCCTCATCAGTACATAATCACCAGGACGAGACCAGGGCTCATCCATAAACACCGTGCCGCAAGGTTCAATACCAGTATTAAAAAATAGATTAATCGCTGGCCATCCAGCACGAGGCTTGATGCCATATGGCTTGAGTACGTTATTGAAGTTTTCAGTACAACTGATGTGACCAAAATAACCACTGTCTTCGTAATATTTGGCTGTGCAGGCGAAGAGGAAACTATCATGACGACCAACGGTGTCTTGTACGACTTCGACCATCGACATCATGTCCGGTCCCAGAAAACGGGAATGCAGACCAGGCACAGGATTACTCAAGCCTATAACGGTTCGCGTCGCGGTGGCGTCCAATCCGAGCTCTTCACCATTCTCTAAGGCCTGTTTGTCAAAGGCGATAAAGTCAGAACATTGCTTACCAGAAACATCGATAATCTGAATCCATTCGCCCTTTTTTACTTCATAGGTGCGAGCAGATGCACGAGGAATGCGTATTTCTTGTTTGATCTCAGCTAGTGGCTCAGGTAGCACTTCGGCCAACGGATCCGCATATTTCACCACTACCTGTAATTCAGTCGGTGGTGTATGTTCTTCGATAGACATACTGGCCCCAGCGGCGACAATGACGACCGTTAAGTCAGCATAGGCAACAAAGCTTGGAGACTCATGACCTTCAACACGTAATACCGTCTGATACTGCTCAGGATGAATCTGCCAGCTGTTGAACTGTTGAGCTAAGGCCTTCGCAGCCAGATCTTCCTGCTGCAACTGCCTTTGAATATGTTCTGCATTGACTGGCGAGCGGGCATCTAATAACTGAGGCACCACTTGTCCTTGCTTATCCAACACAATTAACTCGCCGGGCTGTTCACCATCGACACTGTTGATTTCAAGCACATCCCCCACATGTAACGACAAGCGGATCGCTTGCTGTCCCTCAACTCGAAATTGTTGGCTATCTATCGGCGATTGCAGATTAAGAAACCGCTCTTCATCCCATTCTTCTTCGATCATTTCTAACATGTTTTACCTTGTCTTCCAGCGATAAGCCGGCGTGATTTTTGTTCATCTCTGGTGCAAGCTCAACAGGCTCTGAACCAGAAAAGTGCACAATATTGTTCTGCCTGTCTGACAAAAAAATAAATTTCTCTAGGTTTAACAATATTTACCTTCAGTAAACATAATTCAATCCTCCTGATGGAGTATCCCATTAGTTATAACCCGGCAAATACTCAGTGAAATGGCACAAAATCTGCTGTTACAGAACAAAACAAACGTAAGACAGACCACTCCATTTCTGGTGTGGACGTTGCGAAGGTAATACAGATGATCAATATCAAACTCAAAAGCTGGATAGATGGGCAGACTTGGTTTGGTGAAACAGTACGCGCTGTCACCAAAAATAAGGAATTACCCTCTCTAGACTTCAATGACTTAGCCTTTAAACTCGCCACCGCTGAACATATCAGTGAAACCCTGCCCGTTGTACTAAAATCACTCCAATCCCTGATGGAGGATCTATTTCCGCATAAACAGCAAGCAGAGCTGTTGATTTTGTTCAGTAACCCGTCTACTTCTGAAACCTTTATGCATCATGGTCTGGAGCAAGCGCCACCAGCAAAACTGATGCAGTCATTACATCACTTATTCACTGTCGGTAAGGCACCCAATACCAGTGACATGATGGAAGTAGATGGCCTGACTGTCGCCCCCAACCGTTTATTCGAGCACGACAATCTGACCGTCTGGTCCTTATTTTTATTTCGTGACACGGTGCCAAGTACTAAACAATTAAAGTGGAAAACCGCCAGCATTGAAAACACCTTATATAAAGGCTTACAAGCCTGGTATCACAAGGAAAGCAAATTAAAAAAGGCCCTGGAATCCGAGCGTGCGATGTATGCGGCTGAACTACATGACTCACTGGCACAGGTATTAGGATACTTACGTCTAAAAAGCCTGAAACTGGATAAACTCTGTCAGCAGGATGAGTTCAGTTCACTGAAACCGATTACAGAAGATTTAGCCTCCTATACACAATGCGCTTATCATCAAACACGCGAACTGATTACCTCCTCACGTCTGACCATGCAAAGTGAGAATCTTTCACAGGGTGTGATTAATTCTATAAAAGAGTTTGAACATCAATCGGCTATCGTATTCGAACTGGACAATCGTCTGCCTCTAAATATGTTGTCACCGCAGCAGTCGATGCAAATGCTGTATATCGTTCGTGAAAGCCTCAGTAATATCGTCCGTCACTCTCATGCCACACATGCACGTGTGGTACTCCTCCTGAAAACCAGCTCACTCATACATATTCAAATTGAAGATAACGGAACGGGCATTAACCCAGAGGCCGCCCGAAGTGATAGTTTTGGTTTGCAGATTATGAAAGAACGGGCTGATCGTATCGGTGCCAGCTTAGAGATTAATAACCGTCCCGAAGGCGGCACCCGGGTTGATCTCAGCCTGGATCTGGAGGCGAATGAATGAGTGATACCCCAATTACTGTGGTGGTTGTCGATGATCACCCCTTATTTCGTCGTGGCGTGGTTGAACTGCTCAACGACAGTGAAGAAATGACCGTTATTGCCGAATACGATAATGCTGAAGCCTTACTCGACAATATAGAGAATACTTACCCGGATATCTTACTATTGGACATGCAGATGCCCGGCAAGTCGGGCCTGGGCGTATTGAAACAACTGCGTGAGCATGACGATAAATTAAAAATCATCATTATCACCGCTTGTAATGAACAGGATAAATTACTCGAAGCCTTACGTTATGGTGCTAATGGTTACCTGCAAAAAGACACACCGCCTGATGAGATTTTGTCGCAATTACTGTCGGTTCTACATGGGAATGTCGCCATGAATGCCGGCGCCATCACCTCTCTCGCCAGTCATCTGCGTGAAAATAAGGAAGATGAGGACACACCCTCAAGTACCATTTTGTCTCACCTCACTGAGCGTGAACGTGAAACGCTATTTTTTATAGCTAAAGGCCTAAATAACAAACTTATTGCCCGTGAACTGGGTATTAGTGATGGCACGGTTAAAGTGTATGTAAAAAGTCTGTTGCGTAAAATAAACCTGCACTCCCGACTTGAACTGGCAGCCTGGGCTCACCGCAACCTTTCTGCCGAGTTGCTGGATAAGGAAATGTAAAGATGACCTTGTTGAAATGGCCCCGCCGTCATCCACAAACACAAGCGGAAGAAACACAATTACTGCAGTTGTTTAATAGTTTGAATGATGTGGTGTTGTTACTCGACAAACAGCATCAGGTGCAATTTATTAATCAGTATTGGGAAACCATCACCGGCATTCCCGTTGAACAAACGCTTGGCCGTTTGTTTTCTGATTTTCTGCATCCAGAAGAGCTCCCTAGCTGGTCACAGCTACTCAATAAAATCACACCAAACCAGCATGAAACAGTCTGGTTTCGCTTAATTAGTGCGAGTGGTGAATTACGTTGGTGTGAAATGCGAATTCAATCTGTCAATAAAGACCAGCTCTATCCCCTTTCAGCCACCTTGTGTGACATCACACCACAAGTGCGAAATGAAGAAGTGCGTCATGCCAGCCACCGGAGCTTACAAAGCCTAGTCGATCGTCTGCCGGCCATGTTGTATCGCTCCAGAAACAATGCCAGCTGGAGTATGGAATATGTGAGTGAGGGCTGTGAGCTCATTACCGGCTACACAGCTGAGAGCATGCTAAACCAGTCACAAGTCTCGCTCGGGTCTATTATTCATCCAGATGATGCCACCCGTGTATGGGAGGATGTACAACAGGCATTAGAAACATTTTCACCCTTTGATATTCACTACCGTTTAACCCGGGCAGATGGCAGAGAAGTCAGTGTGCAGGATAAAGGCCGAGGCCTTTATTCGGAAAGCGGCATGGTGCTTGGTGTGGAGGGTATTCTACTGTTAACTACTGAGTCTTAACAGCTGATTAAGATGATGTTTTCTAAGCTAATCTACCCCCACTTTTACCCTTTTGGGATACCCACTCAAGAGGATTTCTCCCGCTAACAAAGCGAGCTATTTTGGTCGGTAAGCGCTGTCGATTTTCGCAGCATGATTGACTAAATAACACTAATGGAGAACCCCTATGGCAACTCGTATTGCGATACTTGGTGCAGGCCCAAGTGGTATGGCACAACTGAGAGCATTCCAGTCCGCACAAGAAAAAGGTGCTGAGATCCCTGAACTCTTTTGTTTTGAAAAACAAGCTGATTGGGGCGGCCAGTGGAATTACACCTGGCGCACCGGCTTAGATGAAAATGGCGAACCTGTTCATAGCAGTATGTATCGTTACCTGTGGTCTAATGGTCCGAAAGAATGTTTAGAGTTTGCTGATTACACCTTTGACGAGCACTTTGGCAAACCGATTGCCTCATACCCGCCACGTGAAGTGTTATGGGACTACATCAAAGGCCGTGTTGAAAAAGCCGGCGTCAGAAAATATATCCGTTTTAATACCGCTGTTCGTCATGTTGAATTCAACGAAGGCACTCAGACGTTTACCGTCACTGTGCAGGACCATAGCACTGACACGATTTACTCAGAAGAGTTTGATTATGTAGTCTGTTGTACCGGTCACTTCTCCACACCCTATGTGCCTGAGTTTGAAGGATTCGACAAATTTGGTGGTCGCATTCTGCATGCCCATGACTTCCGAGACGCACTGGAATTTAAAGATAAAACCGTCTTACTGGTGGGCAGCAGTTACTCCGCCGAAGATATCGGTTCGCAATGTTATAAATACGGCGCGAAAAAACTGATCAGCTGCTATCGCACGGCACCTATGGGCTATAAATGGCCTGAAAACTGGGATGAAAGACCCAATCTGGTTCGTGTTGATACGGAAAAAGCCTATTTTGCTGATGGCTCCTCTGAAAACGTTGATGCCATTATTTTATGCACGGGCTACATTCACCACTTCCCATTCCTCAATGACGATCTGCGTCTGGTGACCAATAACCGCTTATGGCCGCTCGATCTCTATAAAGGGGTGGTATGGGAAGACAATCCAAAATTCTTCTACATTGGTATGCAGGATCAATGGTACAGCTTCAATATGTTTGATGCCCAAGCCTGGTATGCCCGTGATGTAATTATGGGACGCATTCCATTGCCATCAAAAGAAGAAATGAAAGCCGACAGCATGGCATGGCGTGAAAAAGAACTCACACTGGTCACTGCAGAAGAAATGTATACCTATCAGGGCGATTACATTCAGGAACTGATTGATATGACCGACTATCCGTCATTCGATATTCCGGCAGTTAACCAAACCTTCCTTGAATGGAAACATCATAAAAAAGAAAACATTATGACCTTCCGTGATCACTCCTACCGTTCACTGATGACAGGCACCATGTCACCCAAACATCACACCCCATGGATAGATGCACTGGATGACTCACTGGAAGCTTATCTCTCAGACAAGAGCGAAATTCCTGTAGCGAAAGAAGCCTAAACAACCTATATGGACTGGAGAACATCATGACAAGCGTCACCAAGATTATCGATAAAACCGTTGAGCCGATCGAGTCGGATCTGGATGGCTGGGTGAAACAGACCGGCAACCCGACCATGAAGACCTGGATTGAATACAAAAGCGAAGATGGCAGCATACTGTCAGGTCGTTGGGAAGCGACTCAAGGCACCTATCATGCGACCTATGGTGGTTGGGAGTTTGTCCACATCATGGCCGGTAAAGCGATTGTCACGGCTGAAGGTGGTGAACCTCTTACTCTAAGTGCTGGCGAATCCATGGTGTTTGAAAACACCTTTGTCGGTACTTGGGAAATCATCGAACCGATAACCAAACACTTTGTGCTGAAACTCTAGCTGAGTGTTATTCAACGATCTGTTCCTTGGAGTGGATACCTTAGGTGTTCACTCCTTTTTTTATTGAGGACATGGTCATGATTCATACCATCTATATTGCTGAACACAATCTTGGAAAACAGTTTAAAGTCGATAAGGTCGACCTCATCATGGGTAAAGGCATCGTTGGTGACCGTAATTTTGATCGTGCTCAGTGGCCGGGGCAGAATATTACCTTTATTGAAATGGAAGAAATCGAAGCCTTTAACAATAATTACCAGCAGCGTATCCAACTGGCCGATACCCGACGAAATGTCATCACCCAAGGCATCCGATTGAATGATCTGGTCGACAAAGAATTTCTGATTGGTGGTGTGCGTTTCAAGGGTATCGAGCTGTGTGAGCCCTGCGCCACGCTTGGCAAGTTAATAAGTAATGACACGATAGCTAAAAAAGACGTTGTGAAAGCCTTTATGCATAAAAGTGGCTTACGTGCCGACGTGCTGAGTGATGGTGAAATCCATGCGGGTATGACGTTTGAAGTCGTAGAAACAGTCTAGTCACGCTAGGCGTCACTAGACTATTTATTTAATCATTCATCTGATGTAATAACGCAAAAATCGCTTCACGGCTCTGTTGTAGGTACGGCGTGTCATCAAATAACTCCGCTTCACTCTGCACATATTCGCCTTCAGGCAAGGACTTCTCGATAGCATAAAACGCATCGACCGTACCGTGCTCTGCCTCTAAATGAAACTGTAGTGCCCAGACGTATTTACCCAGATGAAAACCTTGATAAGGGGTAATCAGACTACTCGCGAAGGGAAACGCATTTACAGGCAGTTCAAAACACTCACCATGCCAGCTTAATGGTTCAAATGAATCAGGCATCCAGGTAGCGGTATCATCGGTCTTTGTGACCGTATGCCAACCAATTTCCTGCTGCTCATTCTGGTAAACTTTCGCCCCCATTGCGCAGGCAATCAGTTGACCACCCAAGCAAATGCCCAACACTTTTTTACCGGCTTCAATCGCTTCTTTAATCAACTTTTTCTCAGCAGGCAACCACGGATAAGTGTCTTCATCATTCACACTCATCGGACCACCCATGATTAATAACCAACCAAAGGTATCAATCGTCGGTAATGCTTCATTAAAATCCAGGCGATATGTCTGCAACTCAAACGCTTTATCAGCAAACCAACCCTGCATCGAGCCAATCCATTCACCCTCCGCATGCTGCAAAATGGCTACTTTCTGCACTGTTATTACTCCGTAAACTTTTTGTTTCAGAGATGCTGATTACTGAAAATTTGTCAGCCATCCCACCGATGATCCGCATGATCATGCTAAATATTTGTTATCGCTAGAATAGTTGAAGACAGAAACGAAAGAAACCGTGCGCTATGATCTTTGCCAAAATCCGATATATCACCATAATTGAAGCACTGATGAAGAACGTCTTTTCTACTGCGCCACCAGTATATCGGCCCGATAAAACGCACCGGTATTTTCGCCCAAAGCGTTCACCAGTTTAGGCAATAATGCCGTCATGGTTTCCATTAACTGCCAGGGTGGGTTGATGACAAACATACCCGATGAAGTCATACCGCGTGTGGAGGAATCGGCATCTAAGCCAAGTTCATAACGTTGTATATTGGTGATGCCACTACTTATTAATTGTTTATCCAGTCGGTTAATACGCGCTCTGTCCACCACCGGATACCAGATTGCATACATTCCTGTGGCAAACTTTTTATGGGCTTTCAGCACAGTCTGAAAGACTTCGTCGTAACCTGACTTTATCTCATAAGACGGGTCAATCAACACTAAAGCTCTACGTGAATCAGGTGGTAATAAACTCAGTAAACCTTTCAGTCCATCTTCTCTTCTGACACGTGCCTGCTTAAATGGACGCAGATTATTTGCCAGAAACACTCTGTCTTCTGGGTGCAGCTCAAAGCACCACGCCTGATCCTGTGCACGTAAATACTGCGTCGCCAACAAAGGTGAGCCAGGATAAAACGTCAGCTCATTGCCAGCATTCACCGCTTTCACTGCCGTCTGATATGACAGTAGCTCAGGCCACCCCAATGCCATCAGTTTTGTAATACCCTTTTGATATTCCTGATTTTTTTCAGCGTGGTCCGAACGTAAGTGATACAAGCCCGCCCCGGAGTGAGTATCAATATAGCTAAAAGCTTTTTCTTTTTTCACCATATGCTGAAGCAATTCGATCAACACGATATGTTTCAACACATCCGCGAAATTACCCGCATGGAATGAATGACGATAACTTAACAAAGCTGAATCCTATGCAGGTAAATGAAGTTGTTCTGCAAATTATGCCTGTTAGTGACCGGTTTGAGTGGAAATTGTTGTATGACTTAAACGCTACATGACAAGAAGTCAGCTACTTATACTCATTCTGAAACAACCTGACCCGGTTTCGCCCATTTCTTTTAGCATCGTACATAGCAAAGTCAGCACAATTTAATAGCCCATCCTCTTCAGTACTATGCACAGGATAGAGCGCCACGCCAATGCTGGCTCCGACGCTGACAGTTAAATCTTCAAATGTCATGGGGCTTTGCAATGTCTCCAATACTTTCTCAGCAACGTGGATGGCAGCCTGTTCATCACTGACTTTATGCAGCAATACGACAAACTCATCACCACCAAGTCTGGCGACTGAGTCCGGTTTACGGAGACGAGCACGGATTCGTTCGGCACACTGAATTAATACGGCATCCCCCACATCGTGTCCGTAGGTATCATTAATCGGTTTGAATTCATCCAAATCGATAAACATTAAGGCTAATGCGTATTTATCTCGCTCTGCCATGGTCATCGCCAAGTGCAGTCGTTCTCTGAACAAGATCCGATTTGGCAACCCGGTCAGTGCATCGTGATGAGCGAGGTGCTGGGCATGCTCCTCCATAACTTTTCTATCTGTAATATCGAAAAACCATGCCAAAATCATTTGTTTGCTGTGATATTCAATTTTAAGATAGGAGGCGATAACCCATTTAGTTGCTTGCTGGCTATCAGGGAAGTAGAGTTCAACTAACTGGTTATTCACATGCTGGCCATGCTCAATTAACTTCACCGTATCATCATATTCAACTTTATTCGCGTAATAACGTCGAAGCGTGACGCCTATAGCTTCCTGATGTTTCTTTTCGATTAAAGAGGCATAACTTTTATTCGCAAAGACCACTTCTTGTGTGTCGATATCAATAATGGATGCCGCAGTGGGGCTAAAGTCCAACATCATTCGCAAACGTGATTCGCTTTCTAATGCTTTGATACGTAGCTTTGCATTTTCCAGGAAGGTTTCGCCTGATTTTTTAGCCGCCAGAAAAACAAACAATACAAACAGCACCAGCATGGCGCTCATACCATATGTTATCGGTTCTCCTTGCAGAAAAAGTATCAGAATATGTGGAAACATGGTGGGAAGAACAAAAGCCACGACCGATCTTCGGTCCACCGAGAGTGAAGCCATACCACCCGAAGCTATCCCGCCAATGGTAAATGACAAAAATGCCTGATAGGCAATATTGTCTTGAGGCATCAGGATGACACCACCTATTCCCCAGATGATGCCCGATATCAAAACACTGAAACGAAAGTACTGTAGCCATCGAGTCTGATTAAGTTCTGCTTTGTTGAGATCTCTTTGCCAGCACACCAACAAAATACATCGTGAGATCAAAACAATCGCCAATACACCGTACCAGCTTAAGGCAGTCGATAAAGGTATCACTGGGTGTTGAACAATAATCAGTATCAAACCTAGCAAGGCATTAATCGCAATGGAAAAAATGCTCGCCGTAAAAAGCAGTTTAAGTTTCTGTTCTAAAACGCTTTCAACGTAAACTGGCTGGTCTGACTCGTTCTGGCACATCTGACGACCTACACAGCTTTTCTAGTACAAACGCATGTTTTACGTTTCACATTCACTCCCCCAGTATTTTGTTTGGGTAAGTTCATCTTATACCCGTATGTAAACAGAAGCCACCGCTGCCATCACTCTGTTTATCTCACTCTGAATAAAGCGTGCATCTGTTAATGGGAAACCCAGTTAATTGTGTTAGGTGACCTATTTTGCTAGGGTAAAAGTTCATAGGTAGTGAAGAACACTCTTCAAAAATAATGTATATCTACCGCAATATCATCCATTAGTGGTTCTCACCCTACTCAACTTAACGTTATCAAATAAGTCGTTTCACTCTTGTAATAGCGAGAAGTCTTCTTTAACTAATTCAAGGAAACAATACAATGACACTACAAAATATAAACACCGAAAACACAACAAACTTTTCAAGTCTTATCGCTGCTTCGATGAAGCTATCAGATGAAGAAGAAAAAGAAGCAGAAGAAACGCCTGAGGCGCCAAAGCCCTCAGAAGGAACATATCAACCAGACGATCCTGACGATAAAAAACAGAAAGATGCCGAAAAGGCACCGATTATGCCTCAACCACCGACGCCACCGTAGCGGCAAAGTTATTGGGGGGATCGATGTTTAAAGACAAACCACTCTCTAATACAGAATAGTTAGGGTCAGGAGATTAATATCGTCACGCCTGCATTTGAGAGTTAATAAAAGCGTAGAAAAAGCCTCTGTCGAGCGAGTCAATAACACTCACTCGTTAGGCATCTATCTATTGCTTTTGTAAAACGATGCGTGACCATTTTACATTCTCCTTATTAGGTAGAATGCTATCTTGATTTTTTGCCATAAAAATACAATCAAAACCGTATTTTTTAAATAGCTCGCTAGTCTGCATGGGATCAGTAGGAAACATACGTGTTCCCATCCCGGCAGGACCGTTTCTCAATGAGATAGCGCATTTCCCGTTTCGCTTTACGATGCTAGAAATTCTGGCAGCGGCTTGCTCTCTTTCCTTGTCGTTTAGGTGATGCCAAACGCCTTCTATTAAAACGAATTCAAATTTATGAGCATCCGCTGAATCCAGAATTGATAAATGAGGGAGGCTACCAGCCAACCATTTTACAGATGACGCTTTGTAAAAATTCTGGGCGGCAATTCTGAACTCCTGCATGGGTTCTATGGCTGTAACATGAAACCCTAGCTCATCTAATGCTGCTGCATTTTGGCCAGCGCCAGCCCCCACATCCAGCACATGACTTTTTTCAGAGGGTAAATACTCAACAAAATCTCTGCATACGATTTGAAAATCCAAAGCTTGGCTGGTTTCAATAAAGCGAGAGATATGTCTCTCATATCCTTCAATCCCTGCGGTCATCTTGCTCACCTAGCTTCTGGCAAAGGCAACACTTCAACTGATTATGTCTCATCACCGTTGTATCAAGCTCCACAATAATTAAGGTGTTTTGAGAACCTCAACACTATCTGCACGGCAGGCGTTCTTACTCCAGTCAAAGGTATTAATAGGATTGGTCACATAGCGAATCCCTGACACCTTCACGGTGGCGCCTTTAGGTATATTCAACGGCGCACCGTCACCGACTATAGCGGCTGAGCGGCAGTAACGCTTCCAGTCATCACGCCCTTTTGCATTAACTGAGGATCCAAAGCGTAAGACGCCAACCACATCCGGAATCGAAGCATATTCAGGCGTCCATGTTGGTTCAGGTGTTGTTTGAGGTACGAGCTTGGCATGGGCGTCCCGGCAGGCTTGAATATCGGCATCCGCTACCTCCCTGCCACGCTCAAGCTCCCGCGATGGAAAATTACACGCTTGCAAACAGTCGCTGCGTGCAGCACGACACTCCATAGCTTTCTGTTTCAGTTCCGCTGTTAACTCAGGTAAGTCCTGTCGCGCAGAGGCGATTGGAACCAGATTTGTGGCTATGAACAACAGTGTCAGTATGGTTTTGACGATTTGACTAAATGATGCTGAATTCATTGGAAACCCTCTCATATAAATATGATTGATAACAGGAAACACAGTACTAGCTCAAAGGTCTGCCAACTTAATTTTGTTAGCAGTGCATTTTGTACATCGTCACGCCGACGTTATCAAGCTGGCCAACTGTCATTATTGTGACTTCCAAGCCATAGATACTTGGTTTTTCCATTGAACACTCAAGCGTAGTCTTAAGAAACATTTCTGTCTTAGACGTGACAGGCGATTCATCATTGTTATAAAAAAAGATTTCTTTGTCGTTCGGATTTCTTCCTGTGTGAGCGAAACCTTCTTCGAGCAATACCTGATTCAATTCTGCGGTGTCACTTCTTAACTGAGCAAATGAATTTGTGGTGCTTTGACTGGAGTAGTTAATTGATACGATTTTATTGTTATCAACGCCCACTATTAGCTTTATCTTGTTTTTTTGTTTCTGGTTAGAACGACATGTCCAATAATTAACATCAAAACGATCCTTAACTCTACATTTAAAGCCATTCTTTGTGAGTTCCTTGAACTCTTCGACTGAGGAGTTAAGTGAAAGACCATTAATTTTAAACGATTCGATACGCTCAGGAATAAGGCTATCCGAAGCGAGGGCTTGCATGGAGATGCTTGCCAGAACAATAAAAAGAAAACGATGTACGTGCTTAAGGTAATTTTTTAGCATGATGATGTTTGTCCATAATGATTGAAATTAAAAATCCTTTGTTATTTGGGTCAGTGTAAAATGGCTAAAATCAAACATTCTGACCCTATTGATTTTGTGTTTTTGTTAGCATTTTTTACCCTTTTAATTCAGGTTTCCCCATCTTCGCCAATTTTTCATTTAGTTCTTTACGTCGTTTTTCGATTCTCTTAGGCTGAATGAAAACGAAATCAAATAAAGAGAGAATCACCTCAAGTAACCATTCTGCTTCCCCTGGTTCGACCTTTACAATTAAGCCGGTATTAGTTTCTTTATTTGGATGAGCAGCAAAATTACCTACTACTCGAACAGCATCAATAGATTTGGAAAGATGAGATGGAATATGATCAAGCTCTAAAAATTTGTCGATTTGCTTAGAAAGGTTGTTGCCTTTGATTTTTAACTCATCTTCTAATATGACTTGGAGAAGCCTACGGCTAATAGCAGCAGAAGCTTTTGGGCTAGATTCCAAAATAGCTTTAGCTTCAATCAGGTCAGTCTTGTAATCTTCCGGAACGTCTTCAGAAAGCATAGGTTCAGATTGAGTTGGATACACAGTAAACTCTTCATCGTATATATGTTTTCCTTCACTGTCCTCTACAAAGTCTTCAGAATCTATATCCAGTTTTCCTTCTACTATTCGAACAATCAATTTTCCGCAATTAGGGCAGGCGGAGCTTTTAATGCCCTGAGCGACATGATTATCATTCCAAACCATAGCATGTGGAGTCGACCACTCTTCAAAGAATGAAATTTTGCAATGAGGACAAATCATAAAATTCCTTTTCGAATGCTAACGCTGAGTGAATGGGCAGCGTTGCTGCGAAGCAGCGCTTTTAGCTGTCCAGCCGCAGGCGTTCATTGCACGTTTTGTTAGCCCTTTTAATTTAACCATTACTTTCAGCCCTGAATTGTGCTGGACTGATAACTTCATCAAACCAAGCGGCGATGTTCCCGCATGAAAAGTATTTCCGCAATACACCTGGTTCTGGGTATTCTACGACTACTTGACCGAGTTCAATAGCACTTGGGTTTTTACCCCGCTTATTTATATATGTTCGAAGTATCTCTGGGTCGCCAAGTGGTGAGTGACGTACAACTAATGCTTTCATAAACTCGCCAGCATTATCGGCACTTATGCGATGTTTTGGTACATGCTGATGGAATAGCTCATTGAAATTTCCTTCATCATACTCGTGAAGGCGAAAACACTTTTCCTTGGCGTTAAGATCATCGCAGATTTTGTAGCCAGTATATAAGTCACTTTCAGACAAAAATAATACTCCGTTTTTTCTCGCTGCTTGTAGGGCTAACAGTCTGTTTTATGAGGCCAGTGGCCTCATAATAAATATTAAACAGGCGGCCTTATAATTCATTTATAAAAAGTCTAACACGTTGATAATTAATGAAAGTTATTTTTATTCAAGGAATTATAAGGCCAACAGTTTGAGTTTATGGTGAAAAATAGTGCCAGCATATTGGTCGCTTTGGGTTCTAATTTAATATCAGCACTGTGAGCTTAGTCCTAGTCTCCAGCTAAACGCGCTTTTGAGCTTTTCAGGTGTTGCTCGAGTGAATCTAAGCGTTGTTTGATTTCTGCTGACTCTTCACCGAGTGTGGTGGTGTTAACAAGGTTGGCAAGTACTTCATCTTTCTCAAGACATTTTGCTTCAATCGCATTTTTAGGATCATCCGAAAAGAGTTGAGTCAGTTTCCCGCCAATTTCTTCAATCCATTCTCTGTCGGCATCGGGTGTGGAAGGTAAGTCGCCGAGTTCTTTGGTGACTTGCTGAAAAGAGTTAATGAACGCTTCACGTTCGTCTGCAATATCAAACAGCTGGTGCTGAATATTTTCTTTGCTTAATTCTTCACCCATTGCACGGTAAAAATCGACTGTTTGTATGATTAATTTCAGAATTTCCAGGGCATCAGCTTGTGCATCTGTTCGTATTATCGACATATTAAACGTCTCCAGAATCGGTAGGTATGTCCCCGACAATTGCCTCTATGGCTTCAGGGATAATCTCAAATTCGACAGGGGTCGTGGTTTTAAATTCACCATCAGCTTCCAGCTCTTGGGGTTTAGAGGTGTAAATACTGAAGTGTTGAGCAGAGTGGCGCACGATATGACGCTCATTTGCCAATGCCCCATCACGTAAATTAGGTCCTAATAATAACAATTGCCACCATGGTCGTGCTTTGATAAAAAACAAATGAAGCTGACCGTTTACTAGGGTAGAGCGCTGGTCAACAATATTGCCCCCACCGTAATATCGGCCATTGCCGACAGCAAGGTGAATAGCTCGGCTTGAGCTCTGCCAGTCATCGGTTTTGATATGGACTTTAAAGCTTTTGTTTCGTTTGAAAGCTTTGAAGAAGGCGCCTAAATACGCCAACACACCAAACCATTTCTTGCTATCAGAGCTGAGTTCTCGGGTGACATCGACGCCCAGTCCGATATGAGCAACATTCACAAAAAAATGGTTATTTACTTTGCCCAGACTGATCCGTTCGCGTTTACCATCAATAATGACTTGTGCAGCGGCGATTAAATCTTGTGGTACACCCAGCGATCGCGCCAGATCATTGGCTGTGCCCAGCGGGAATATCGCCATGGTGCGTTGATATTTATGTATGGCTTCCAGCCCCGTGCTGATAGTGCCATCACCACCAGCGAGGATAATCACACCATCCTCATCTTCATAATTTTCAATGAGTGTGACTAAGTGATCTTCGCTTTCGGTTTCTTTCACTGAAACCTCAAACCCGCCAGACTTTAGTGTTTCTATGGCTTCTTGCAAAGCATCTTCACTGCCGTTACGGCTGTGAGGGTTAATCAGTATCAAGGCGTGCTGCATATATTATTCCCTGTATGTGATCGCCTAATGCTCAACACGGCGATATACCGCTTCCAGAAAGCTATAAAGACCAAAAGCTATTAAGCCGATAGCCACCGTCATGGTGAGCCAACTGCCAAAAGGTGTTGTTTGTAACCATTCCAACGCGTCACTGATCCCTTTATTTTCACTGGTGCCAGAAATAAAAGCGGAACGCAGCACGACCCAACCAATAATGCACCAGACGATGCCTCTCGATATCAGCCCAAACTGACAAACTTTCTTCATCCAGTGATAATGTGCTTGAGGTATGGCCATATATTGCTCAAATCGAGCTTTATAGCCTTTAAACAGGTGAGCAAGACCCACACCAACTAATATCAAGCCAATAATACCAACGACGAAAGCCGTGATGTCTGATCCCAGATAGGCCGAGAGGCTGGAAGATGCCGAATCGCCAGAAGAGTCCTCTGTGTTATGAAGCAATAATTTGATGGTCCAGTAACAAAGAATACTGTGAGTGATGGCACTTACGATTAAGGAACCACGCACAACCAAGCCTTTAAACGAATGACCATGCCCGTCGGCATCTTTGATGCCTTGAGTAAAGCGCCAAATAATGTAGCCAAGCAAACCAATAATAAGGATGACTAACAGCGTTTGACCAAAAGGCTGCTCTTTGAGATTGAGAATGGCACCTTTGCTACTCGCCTCTTCTCCTCCCAATCCTAGCGTAGAGAGAAAAGCCAACACGCCGATAGTGACATAGATAAGCCCTCTGGCAGCATAGCCCATCCGTGCCAGAATTTGATATGTCGTTGAGTGACTCAAAGCTGATTACTCATTCGGCACCGTGTCGATTTTTTCATGCACAAACTGACGAGACAGATACCAACACATAAGGGCCCAGGCAGAACCTACCGTCCAACCAGCGACAACATCTGTCGGCCAATGCACGCCCAGATAAACACGGCTGATACCGACCAATACTGTTAGCAGAATAGATGTACAAATAATGAGTATTTTCACCTGCCAGCTGGTTTGAAACTGTGCCAGCAAAGCCCCCAGTGTCAGGTAAGTACTGGCTGATAACATGGAGTGCCCGCTGGGAAAGCTTGATGTGTAAACCATGGTGGCGTGTGTCACTAAATCCGGCCTTGCCCTGTCAAAGCCACTCTTCAACATAAAGCTGGCAAGTAATGCGCCGCCGGTGGCCAGCAGAACGACCAAGGCTAATTTACGTTTATGAATCAGTAATAAGAAAATCATCACCCAAACGCTGAGCAATGTCAGTACGGTATTACCACCAAGCGCGGTGATGTCCTGCCCGACTTGTTCTAACCAGGGTGGGCCCAACAGTTCTTCAGGGTTATCAGCATGACGTAAAGACAACAAAATCCTTTCATCAATCGCTTGAGTCTCACCTTCCATGACTTCGTCGGCCACTTCCATGAATAACCACATAGAGCCTGACATCAATAGCAGCACAATCCAAAATGCGAGTTCTCGTCGTCCAAACCAGGTCAGTAATCTCTGCATACGCATCCTTATTGCTATGAAAATGATAAAGTCGCTCTACCTTATCTGCAAATGTGAAAGACGTCACTAACCTGGATAAAACTATCACCACGGGAAATAAAAAAGGGCCATCACTTTAGCCCCTTAATATTAAGCGTTATTCATGATGAAGGAAGATCACTGATATTGCTCGACGATGGCCGTCATATCTCTATAACCTTTGGGTGGTTGATACTGTTTGAGCGTCTTGGTTTTAGTTTCCGACCAGGTTGCACCATTACTATCGACATAATAAATGGTGTTACCTTCACGTTTGATGGCGTAGTGACGATAGGCATCAGATAAGTTGGGGTTAGTAAAAACAAAACCATTGACGATTTTGAGTGGTACATCTTCATCCACACCTTGTTGAAAACTCGCATAGCCGTTATTCACCTTCCACCAATAGAAATCATAGCGACTCGCCTGATCTTTGTACTCCATCGCCCGTATTTCCAACGTATTGCCTGTTTTGCTTTCTTCAGCCCAGTAACCGTCCAGCTCAGCAGCTTTTATTTCTGGTGCCGGAACGAATGTATAACGATTGTGTTTAAGGCTCAGCAGAGGCTTATCCCAGTCAATGCTGGTGGTCATTTTTTTATGAAATGTGACACTGTTTTTGCCTGGCATCAGTGTCACTTTATTGCCGTTCTGCTCGACCTGATATCGATCCTCAGCCTGCAAATCACCCTTTGGAGAAAAAGTCGCTATATCACCGTCAATCGTCAATACTCCTCTGCCAGAGGTTTCCACCCAAAAACCGTTCAGGTTGTTTCTCTCTTTTTGCGATTCAGCTAATGCAGCATGCCCCATCATTATTGAGGTGATAAATACCAGCAACTGCATTCTTACTCTTTCTCTCATACTTTCTCCTATGGATGTTGAATCTATTTTTGTTTTATTGATGCCAGTGACTGAACACTATGCGTGTTGTTACGTTTTTAGATGTGCAGTTTTTGGGGCAGAAATCAGGACAAAATGGTTTCCCAGCCATGACTTTTTCCATATTCATAGTTCTACCGGATTTGTATGATGGGGTCACTGGTATTTCTTCCAGAATCAATAGACACTGATCACCTGTTCAAACTAGGAGAAAGTATGCAAACGGTTGTTATTTTCGGTGCGGCCAGTGGTTTAGGCGCTGCCATGGTGGAGTATTTTCATGAGCAGGGTTTTGAAGTAATAGGTGTCGCTAGAGACCCCGCAAAAAACCCACGTTTAGCCGAGCTAAAAGTGCAGGCACTAAGTTGTGACGCCACCATTCAATCGCAGGTAGAACAGACGGTATCCAGCCTGCCAAAAGAGGCTTGGGTCATCTCGACCATGGGCAGTTATCGTGCTGACGTACCAGTGGATTATATCGGTCATCGCTACCTGATTAATGCCATGGAAGTTCACGATATCAAGCGCTTTCTACTGGTGACATCCCTAGGTTGTGGTGATTCATGGCAATATTTGTCTGAGCGCTCTAAACAAGGGTTTGGGGCAACGGCAAGAGAGAAGTCACTAGCCGAGTCCTGGCTGCAAACAAGTACGCTTGATTACACCATTCTGCGCCCTGGCGGCCTGAAAGACGGTGATCTCACCCACACCGGTCAGCTTTCACAACACCAGGAAGTCCATGGTTTGATTCACCGGAAAGAAGTAGCGAGACTGGCCCATGAGCTACTCAATACTGAACAGAGTGTGGGGCAAATTTATCAATGTATCGACCCAGAGCTTAGCTGGTAATAGCTGTCACCAAGACGATAAACACCTCGGCCAGACGTTTAATTGGCCGAGGTGTTATTCAATATTTGTCTACTTAATGCTGACTTAAACTTCCTGCTCTATCCCAATTGTCATTGGACTTTCACCCGCTTTAACAGGTGGGGTTTCGTTAATCATCATCACGGTGCCGTTTATTGGAGAAGTTAACTCAGTAACCACATTGCCAAAATAATCTCTCACCTCACCGACGATGGTGCCTTTTTCTACCACACTGCCAATTTCAACGCGGGGAGTAAATAAACCATCAACAGGGCTGACGACTGATTTCAGTTTGTCATAAATCACAGGGGCTGGATGCGGGGTCGGCTCACCCGGCAACATATCCAGAAAATAGAGCGCGTTACGTGACAGTTCAAGCGTCGCTTCAACAAACGCTTCATCACTTTGACCCAGATGACCAATTTCAGTGGTCAGTCCTGGTTTTCCATGCGTCATCGCCGTATTCGGATAAGAAATTGAATTAGCTGGATCACGTGGTCGTTCACCATACATCACGATATGTTGCATACCTGTCGCTTTAGCAAACTCAAAGGTCAGCTCATCCAATTCTTCGCTATCTACAAAGGGGGAATAAACGTGTGGTAGTAGTTGCTGATTCCAGCTACCAGAATGCATATCGATAAGGAAGTCCATCTTACTGATGAATTCACGGGTAAAAAATTCAGCCAGCTGTTCGGTCGGCGTGCCATTCTTATCACCTGGAAATTCACGATTCAGGTTTTTATTATCCGCTGGATGCAGAGCAACACGACGAGCATGAAAGCCCGGTAAATTGGCTAGGTGCACGAGAATCAAGGTACCCTTTAACTGCTTTGCATCGACTTCTTCACGTAACCGTTGCAAGGCCAAAATAGCGGGAAACTCATCGCCATGCACACCCGCCGTTAGCAATAAAACTGGACCGGACTCCGCACCATGAATGACGGTAACAGGCACTTCTAGGTCTTTTTCTTTGGCCATATAGGAATGTGATTTCCCTGCCTCGGTAAGCACATCAGCAAGCTCAAAGGGTGATTGTGCAAAAGCGGCGCTGCTAAGTAATAAACTAAAAAGCCACAAGTATTTGCTGACAAAATCAAAACTATATTTCTTGCTGATCATCTTAATTCAGACATCCTGAAGTCATAAAAAAGTGTTGGAGTTGACATGCTTCAAAAACTTATAGCATGACTGTCAATAGCGACCATATTGAAAATGCACACTGAACGTCTCACTCAAAACTTATTGCTTGCCTGCTCCATTAGCCAAACATGGCGTCTTTTTTCAGTCACCGGGTGATTCACTTTCCTATCGTTTGTATAAGCAACCTATATATCTCAAACAAAATGAAACAACGCTCGCGAAATAAGGTCGAAGCCTGCAATCTGGTGTAAACACAATGCCAAGTTTGCAAAAAACTCACACCGTTTGAGCTAACATCCAGACAATAGTTAGTTTACCCTGGTAATAGAAATAAGTATCATTATCAAAAATAACCTTAAATCAAAAACCCATCGCAACTCCAGGAGATACAAACGATGACGATTAATTGGTTCAAACGCCAACATCTTATAGCGTTGTTAGGCGCTGCTGCCTTATTTACAGCCCCTGTTACTTTCGCTAACGGCCCAATCGGTGAACACGTCAATCATTTATCTGACAACCTCGATAATTACTCAAAAGAAGTGAAGTGGCTGAATACAAAAGTCGAAGAAATGATTAGCCGCTATCAGAAAGGTGGTGTAGAAGAAGCCAAACCTGAATTACTCGTTGAATACTGGGAAGAGGTGAAATTCCATTCCGCTATCGAAACCAATTATGTTCCTGTTTACGCTTCTATTTGGCAGGGTTTATACGGTGTGAAGGATGCCTTGGAAGAACAAGAGTCGATTGAAGACATCCGTATTCAACAACGTTTTCTCGAACAATCTTTATGGCAAGCCTTAGGTGCAGTAAAATTAGCCGCTCAATACCAAGATAAAGGCCTGACTGACAAAGTCGCCACGAC
Source organism: Methylophaga sp. UBA2513 (assembly GCF_002341285.1). Classification (NCBI taxonomy): domain Bacteria; kingdom Pseudomonadati; phylum Pseudomonadota; class Gammaproteobacteria; order Thiotrichales; family Piscirickettsiaceae; genus Methylophaga; species Methylophaga sp. UBA2513. Next base: position 191,019 of record NZ_DDNT01000015.1, read on the forward strand.
TGAAGCCAACCCAACGAATTCTCTGGAAGCACTTCAAGCGATCAAAGGTCGTCTGGATCGCGTTGTTGCCAAATATGCTGAGCAGCTAGATAAAGAAGCTGTCAGCATTGTGCACGATACCTATCTGAACCTGTTTGAAGGTGTTGAAGGTGAATTGATTTCACTAGATGCCGGACTGGTGGAAGATCTGGAAAAAGATTTTAATGTTGTGCTGCCACAAGCTATTCAGAAGGGCCAGAGCCTGGATGAAGTTCGCAAAGTTGTGAACACCATGAAAGGCAAAATCGATACAGCGCATGATTTACTCGAAAAATCGGCGGAAGAGAGAAAGGACGTTTTCTAAATGCAACGTAGAACATTCATACAATCTCTGGCAGCGCTCGCCGCTGCCGGTGCATTGCCACTGAGTATCAGACAAGTCCTCGCCGACCCAGCTAATGCGATGTCGGTTGAGGATTTACCTAAACTCGAAGGCGAGTTAACCCTCTACCTTGGACGCGGTGAGGGTGGACTGTATGAAAATGTCATCAAAGCCATTGAAAAGCGTAACCCTGATCTTAAGTTACGCATCCGTCGTGGACCGACGGCTTCTCTGACCAATGCCATCCTTGCTGAAGCTAAGGCCGGCGTACGTCGTGCAGACTTGTTCTGGGCCGTCGATTCTGGCGCGGTGGGTATGGTCACGTCAGCTGAACTTGCTCAAACGCTTCCCACCGATCTGACAGGCCAACTGCGTGATGAATTCCAGTTTCCTGACTGGGTGCCTATTACCGGTCGTATCAGAACCATTCCGTTTAATACCGAGAAATTGACTGCCGATAAAATCCCAGAGGATATTATGGCTTTACCCGATACCGACTTGAGTGTCGGCTGGGCCCCGGCGTATGCGGCATTTCAGTCTTTTATTACCGGCATGCGAATTCTGGAGGGTGATAAAGCGACTGCTGACTGGCTGAAAGCCATGAACCAAAAAGCCAAAAAATTCGCAGGTGAACTCGGTGTAGTGATGGCTGTGGAACGCGGTGAAGTAGATATCGGTTTGGCTAATCATTACTACACATTGCGTTTAAAAGCAGGTAAGCCAGATGCCAATGTCGATCTGGCGTTCACCAATAATGATGCAGGCTGTCTAGTGAATGCTTCTGGCATTCTGGCACTCAAAGAAGGTGATTTACCGGTCAACTTCATCCGTTATTTATTAACTAAAGAAGTACAGTCTTATCTTGCTGAAGAAGCCTGTGAAATTCCGCTGGTGACTGGCGTCCATCCACCTGAAGGATTGCCTAAATTAAACAGCATTAATCCACCACAAATTGATTTGACCCGTCTGGGTGACCTGCGTCCGACCATCGACTTGATGCGACACGTCGGCGTTTTATGAAGCGATGGTCTCCGTCCTACCCTCTGGCATTGATCATCGCACTCATTGCGCTGATGCCAGTGGTGGTGTTGATCTCATTGGCATCCGACAGTCCACAGCTATTTGATGCTCGTAATCTCGAGATTCTCACCAATACGTTAGCCCTGATGGTGTTTACCGCTGGTGGCGCCGTATTGATCGGAGTACCGCTGGCATTTCTCACCGCGTATGTCAGACTTCCCTGGAGTAAATTCTGGTTGGTGTTACTGGCCTCACCTTTAGCCATTCCAAGTTATATCGGCGCCTTCACGCTTTATGCCGCTTTTGGGGCGGGTGGTGAAATAGAACAACTTACCGGTCTCACTACACCGAGTTTTGAGGGCCTGTTTGGGTCGAGTGTGGTGATGGCGCTCTACACTTATCCTTTTGTCATGCTGACTGTGCGTGCTTCCCTGCTCAGTCTGGATGCCAGCCTTGTTTATGCTGCACGCACGTTAGGTATGTCCTTGCTCGGCAGCCTGTGGTCAGTGGTTTTACCGCGTATTGCTAATGGTATCGCTGCTGGTGTCTTACTCGCAGCCATGTATGCCCTCTCTGACTTTGGCACGCCAGCCATTTTAGGGCTGGATACCTTCACCCGCATGATTTATGTGGAATACAACAGCTTCGGTCTCAGCCAAGCGGCGATGCTATCACTGCAATTGCTGGTGATTGTGGGACTGATCCTGTTTATTGAGTCACGGGTCAAAGGCACACACGAAAGACCAGGGAAATCCCTCACCTTATGGCCCGGTAAACTACGCACCTCTGCAATGTTGCTGGCTTCAATGCCTGTTATTGCCTTGTCTATCTTATTACCACTAGCTGTTTTTGGTATCTGGCTTTGGCGTGAAGGCGCCGGTAACTTTGAACTGGTTTATGCCTGGAACTCAGCCTATGCTGCCTTCTTCGCTGCCATTGCTACCGTCATCTTTGCTTTACCAGTCGCACAGGCAGCCATCAGTGGTAAGTTTGGTCGCCTGATGGAACGCGTAAGTTATCTCGGTTTTGGTGTGCCCGGTATTGTTATGGGCACCGCATTGGTCTATGTCGGCTTACAACTTTCCTTCCTTTACCAGACACTAACTCTGTTGGTGTTGGCCTACGTGATGCGCTTCTTGCCACTTGCAGTTGGTTCTATTCGTTCGACTTCTGAACGCCTTGATCCAAGTCTGGTAAAAGCGGCTCGATTACTAGGGGCCAGCCGGAAAGAAGCATTCCGTCGCATCACCTTACCCCTGAGCATTCGTGGCATTGTTGCCGGTGGCGCTTTGGTATTCCTTGAAGTCATGCGAGAATTACCGGCAACGCTGATCCTGAGCCCGCTAGACTTTGAAACATTGGCCACCTATTTATGGCGCGTTTATGAAGCCGGTTATTTTGGTCAGGCAGCCATCCCCGGATTGTTATTAGTAGTGATTTCCGCTCTGGCTATGGCCATCATGTTTTATGGTGAGCGTTGGAACCAGACGGATGTCATCGAAGAGGAACCCTCTCTCTCATGATTGAAGTGCAGAATGTTTCTGTCCATTACGGGCAGAAAAAAGTGGTGGATAATCTCAGCTTTACACTCGGTGATGCTGAGTTGTTGACACTGGTTGGCCCCACAGGCTGTGGTAAAACCACCATTCTCCAAGCATTAGCTGGACTCATTCCCATTTCCAAAGGCACAATCAAGCTGGGCTCACAGACGGTCACAGCCAGCAAAACCATTGCCCCGGAAAAACGTCAGGTCGGTATGGTATTTCAAGACTTCGCCTTGTTTCCTCACCTGACCGTCATAGAGAATGTCAGCTTCAAACTGAAAGACAATGCTAAAGCCGACCATTGGATCGAATTACTGGGCCTGACGCCTTGGCGTGATGCCAAACCGGCAAACCTCTCAGGCGGTCAAAAACAACGTGTGGCACTAGCTAGAACGTTGGCACATGAGCCTGCCTTTGTGTTGCTGGATGAGCCACTCTCCAATCTGGATGCAGCCTTAAAAGATGATTTACGTTGGGAAATTCGTCAGGCACTAAAAGAAGCAGGTGTACCAGCCATTTGGGTCACCCATGATCAGGAAGAAGCCCTGTCTGTTGGTGACCGTATTGGCATCCTCAAAGACGGCAAACTACAACAAATCGACACACCAGAAAACTGCTTTAGTAAACCACAAAGTCGCTTTGTAGCTCGTTTTCTCGGTGATGCCAGCTTTCTACCCGGCACACTTAATACCGGTAGTAACATTGTCGCCACTGCTTTAGGTAATGCACCAGCCTCCCCCGTCAATGATGCACAAGGTGAGGTGGATTTATTACTTAGACCTGACGATCTCTCATTAACGCTCGACGAAGGGGGTAATGGCGAAATTATCTGGAGTCGTTATGAAGGCAGTGCTCGTCTATATGGAGTCAAAACCGATGCTGGAGCAACGGTGAAAATTCGTTGCAGTCATGAAAACATCGCAGAACCAGGTCAGCGTGTGATGATGCATATCATTACGACACATCCTCTAGCCGTTTTCGAGCGCTAAACACCAATTTTACGATGTCAGAAAGCGATAAATGGGATCATGGATTCGCCACGCTGAGCGAATAACAGGTCCTAAATAAGACGAGATTGTGGCGTTCTAACACTGAACGGATGCCATTCTGATGATGCCTGACTAGCTCCGATTTCAGTAGCATGACACACTGAAAAAAGTGTTCAGATTTTTCTCTTGGATAGAAAGTTTATTCTTGTGTTTCGCCAAGCCATAATGAAATAAGCCCATTGCGACCACGCACACCAAATTTACGACAAATACGAACGCAATACGTGTGAACCGTACTATGACTTAGGCCCAGCTCATCGGCAATCTCGGCCTCTGTCTTCTCAGTGAGTAGGCCACTCAACACCCGACGCTCGGCTGCAGTCAGTGTTTCTTCGGCGAGATAAATACCATGATGCAATGTGACTTGTTTTTGGAACCACTTTGTCGGACGCACGGCATAATCCAATAACTGGCGTTCTGCTTCACCAAAATTCACCCAGTCTTTACCGCCGCGTTCAAATATCATCCATGATTCCACATCAGGGCTGATTGGCGTCGCCACGAAAATGACATCACGAATATCAAATGGCACAAACAGCTTTTTATAAATCTCCGACTCAAACCATTCTGGTGGCACCATCTCATGTTTAATATTGATTCTGAATGTGCCGGCATTCTTAAGGTTAGCAAGAATACTGGGATCAACCTGACCACTATCGAGCCGACGGTAGTGTTCTTTTCGAACAGCTTCACGTTCGGCGGTATGATGCAGATAATAATTGTGGCGAGCTCGCCAGCCAGAGGCCGGGTCATTTTCAGCAATAGCTTCAATTCTTAACGAGCCTATCCAGTAGGCCTGCTGAGCATCAACCAGATCGGCCAGTCTTTGCAGTGTGTTGTCTAACATTTCCAGTGAACGAGATGCACTGCTAGCCGCCATCTCATCCCAAAGTTGATGAATGGCTTGTTTTTGAAAGTCTTCCATGTGTGTTTCTATAACTTAATTATCAAAAGTGTCACTAATCAGTGACTATCACCGCGTTGTGTCTTTACCTAATATGCATGTCTGAATTTTCGCTTTAACAAACACATTTCAGTCAGATTGTTAAACCGTTTGTTCTAACCGAATAACAACTTTTTGTTTTGAAAAATCTTTGATTTGTCGAAATTCTGCGAGGATTTTCGGCGAAAAAGCAAAAAATATGCTGCATTACATATCGATAATGCACTGCGAAGAGCATGGATGCAAATCTCACTCAACCTTTGTTCATGTTCAGCCAGCATCAAATGAAAATTTAGAAGTAAGGAACGTTGATGAACAAAACACTGCTTTCTCTCATGCTCACCGCCAGCTTTGTCACTATCGCTGACGCCAAAGCTGAAACAGCCCCCTCAACTGATAAGTGGCAGCCACGCATCGACTTTGAAGGCAAACTGGGTAACGAGCGTAGCCTGGGTGAAGCAGATTTATTGATACCGCTTTGGCAAAACAACGACAGTCTGCTGTTTGCCAACCTACGCGGCCGTATGGATAACGATGACAGCTACGAAGGCAATATCGGTGTGGGTCTTCGCCACATGCTGGACAATGGTTGGAACCTCGGTGGCTATGGTTATTTTGACCGTCGTAAAAGCCCCTATGACAATTTCTTCAACCAAGTGACCTTAGGTGTCGAAGCCTTGTCGATGGACTGGGATTTACGAGCCAATGCCTATATCCCCGTAGGAGAAACTAGCCACTTTGAAGAAAGTTTAGACACGGTCGATTTTTCCGGCACAGCTATCACCTATCGTGCCGGTGAAGAACGTTCCATGAGCGGTTACGACGCTGAAATCGGTTGGCGTATACCCGTATTTTCTCCCGAGGACGATAAGCAATTACGTATCTATGCCGGTGGTTACCGGTTTACCGACAGCCGGGCAGAATCATCCAGGGACCGCGTGCAAGATTAGAGATGAAATTCAACGCATTACCTTTCTTGTCGAGAGGTTCGCGTTTATCGCTGGGGCTGGAATACCAGCATGACGATCCGCGTGGCAGCCAGCGTTTTGCCATGTTGCGACTCAGCATTCCATTGGGGGGCACAAAGGCTAGATCAAGTCGAGCGCTGACAACAATGGAGCAACGGATGACAGATCCTATTGTCCGCGATGTGGATGTTGTCAGCCAGGGAGGCAGTTATGGCTCGCCAGAAGTGATTCGCGAAACCGCCGATGGTAAACGCATTGTGCTGTTTGATGACAGCGTTAATGGCAATAACTTCAGTACCGCTATTGCTAACGCGGGTGAAAACACGACGGTCATCCTGAACGGTGATTACACCGGGGTAAACACCCTCACAACAGTACAGCAAGGGCAAGACATTCTGGGGGCTGCAAACCTTAAGGTCAAAACCCCTTCAGGAAGAACTGTCAGCATTACCACACCATCAGCCAGTCTCTCAGGTGCAGGTAGTAATAGTGGCAGTGGCTCAGTCCGGTTTTTTGATATGGCTGATAACAGCAGTCTTATCGGTGTGAAAGCCAAAATAACAAATTCATCTTCAGCAATAATCGCCAAAATTGAGGGCAAAGACAACGTCAAGATTCTGAACAACACGCTCATCTCAGAGGTGAGTAGCGAGACAGCGGGTATTCTAGAGATAAGGAATAGCCGTAATGTCACCGTACGTGATAACAATATGAACGTTATCGCCAATGGTTATAATGGTGCGGTCTTACAAATTCTCAATAATAACGCCAATATCGACTTTTCTAATAATACCCTGAACATGGCAGGCACATCCCCAGTGAGTAAATGGGTTACATACTTTCTCGGGACGGGGGTGACGATTAATAACCTTTCGGGAACAGGCAATACATCAAACCTCGTCAAATGTGATATCGCTGGCGGCTATACCATTACAGGCTCAATTGAAACCAATGGCATTAATCTCTGCCCACCCTAAGCTAAATCGTGTTGGGCAGTAAAAAAGTTCGTTTCTTTGCCAACCTAACACAAGCAACTAATGTTTTATGCGTAGGTAGTTTATTCAAAAAATATCTGGATGAAAGTTCTGATGCATTTATACCCAGGAGTCTGATTCTTATTGTTCGCCCATCTAAAAGTAGTGAAGTCTTTATCCTTTAGGCGATGCTTAGCTTGCAGGCAACTCTGGCTCTGGCTTCAGAAACGGCTCAGGATCAACTGGGCCACCAGCGTAGATCCCAAAGTGAAGATGAGGCGGCGTAGTTCTGGCATTACCTGTGTTGCCCACATAGCCGATAACCTCACCTTTCTTGACCTTATCACCCGATTCAACGGCAAAGTCATCCAGATGAGCATAGTAATATCGGGCGCTACCTAAACCAAACATTCCGCCTGACAGCCAGACGTATTTGCCCCCCAATCCACCGGTCCCAGTACGGACGTAACCATCAATCACAGCCGTAACAGGCGTGCCCTTTTTAGCAAAGATATCGACGCCATGATGTTTTCTGGCACCACCATCACGTGGGTCACCGAAGACGCTACCAATATCCCGTTGCTTGGCGCCTTCTACGGGAAAAGGTAATGAACCACCACTCGCCATGTCTAAGGAATAGTCGACTTTGGCAAATAACTCGGGTTGCAGCACAATCCGATAATCCCCAGCTGCTGATGCGATTCGCGTCAGGGTGTCGCCTTCTGCCTCTAGATAACTCATCGTCGTCCAGTGTTCATCATTTCTTTTACGTCGTTCCAGGCTGGCGTATAAACGACTATCAGCCATATCCTGTCGCGTCAGTTGCCACACCAGCTTTTCACCTCGTTCTAATGAGACCTGATAAATATGAGCTTCCACTTCATCATCTTCAAAAGTATCAGTAGTGCGATATTGATCACCGGCTTGTATTGGTTTCTTACTGGCAAGGTCAACTGCATGTGTCCATCGTTGGCCTAATGGACTTTCTAATAATCCTGCCATCCGTAAACGCCAGATAAACAGCTCTCGCGGTGACCAACCCAGCATATCGAAGGCAATGTAGTGAACTGCCTGTTCACTACTATCAATAGCATTTTGACGTAGATCATCACGAACAGAAAGCAGTACCACCAAACCAGATAACACAATAAACAGTAACCAGAAACGCATCAAACGTTTGCAAGGCTTGGCAGATTCAGTGGCAGACGGCTTATCAACCTCCTGATTCATCTCACCCTGCTCAGATACAGTTGTTTCTTCGTTGTCAGATGCTTTTGTCGGATCATTCATACCGATATTCAACCTGTTGTCTTGTGAACTCACTGTTAAGACAAACTGTAAAGGCAAATGCTCGGAGAGGTAATGATGGAAGTTAAAGTGTTGGGTGAGTTAATGGAGAAAAAAAGGAGATCACACCTCAGCTTTATTGCTCAGTAGCTATCTAGCTAGTCTTATTGAGCCACACAGCTTTTTATATAAGCTAAATTAGATTTCTGCTTATCATTTTTCATAACAAAGTCAGTGATGATATGAGTCAGGACAGGATTAATTGTTAGATCTGGCTGGTTATAGCTAGCAAGATTATCTGCCCGATGTGGCCCAGTCTGTTTGAAAATATGATTCATGTCATCAACCAGCTTCAACTGTGCATGAGGGTTAGCTTTGGCTAGCATTTTTGCTTGGGCTTCACTCACTTGAATGTCGTTCACCCCCTGGATAGTCAACACTGGCATCTTAAGTTTGGCTATTTCTTCGGTGGGGTCATACTTAAACCAAGATATCATGTAAGGCTGCACACTCGGCCTAAATAAAGCATACAGTTGCGGATTAACGTCATTAACCATTTTGCCTTGCCTAAGACGCTCAATGATGGGTAATACACGAGTTAGAACTTGCGGCGATTGTGACTCTATTTGTTCCAATATGACCTTATCTGCCGAAAGACCTGGGCCAGCAATAGAGATGACGTTTTTCACACAGCTTTCCTGAGCCGCCACCATGCCAATCAATGAACCTTCACTATGTCCTATGATTGTGACGCCACTAAACCGTTCATCCTTGTTTAATAACGCCACCCAGTCTTTTTACATCTGAAATGTAATGCTCAAACCGTAATTCACTCTCTTTTACACCCGCTTGTTGGCTTTTACCAATGCCTCGTTTGTCATACCTCAGAGTGGCAATACCATTTTCAGACAACGCCTCTGCCAGCATTTTTAGAGAATTATTCTTCATCGCAGGGTTATTGCCATCTCTGTCCGTCGGCCCCGAGCCTGCAATGATTAATGCGACAGGCACTGGACTGTTTCCAGTGGGAATCATGAGGGAGCCTTCCAGTATTCCTGTCTCGGTTTTCAACTTAATGATGGTTTCTGCTTGGTCAGCAAACAGATCACTAGCAATAAAGAACAAAGCAACCAATAAATAGAGTTTCATGTTGATACTTTTTGCATAACGGTTTTGTTCTGTGTTTGTCGGTTTTGATTGATTAGGCAGAATCAAACACTCTGACCCTGAGCTATCCCCAAAAATAATGGCTAACAATCAATGGTCTAGTTGATATGT
>NZ_DDNT01000016.1:0-25137 GCF_002341285.1 Methylophaga sp. UBA2513
CCGGAATTAGTTGACCACTACAGGAAGTGTTCAGCGTAGACGAAGCTTTTTTGGATTTGACGCGTTGTCAGACTTTATACAAAGGCGCAATGAATATTGCTTATCTCATTAAGAGAAGAGTCTGGCAGGTTTCAGGTTTACGCTGTTCTGTTGGAGTGAGTGGAGACAAAACTACAGCTAAATTCGCTGCCAAAAAGGAAAAGCCTGATGGCATGACCGTGATTCATCCGGAAGAGGCTGCTGACGTGCTGGCTCCCGAACCTGTCACGGCGCTGAGTGGGATTAATAAGGGGATTGGTCGTTTTTTAGCGCATTATGGAGTGGAACGCTGTGGTGAAATGAAAAACATACCGATGAGCCTGTTATCAAAACGGTTTGGTCATTTAGGTCGGCGTATATGGCTCATGGCACAAGGACAAGATCCGGAGCGCCTGACGTTTAATGTGAAAGCACCTAAAACCATTGGTCATGGCAAGGTACTCCCGCCTGGCACCCATCAAAAAAATACGGTCTTGATCTATTTACAGCATATGGCAGAGAAAGTGGCAGCCAGGATGCGTTGTTTTCATTATCAGGCTGAGTGTTTTTTTATTGGTTTAAAAACAGAGCGCGGATGGCTTAAAACCAAAGCCCATGCAGGTATCTATACCGATGATGGACACGTCATTTATCAGTTATGTAAAGCGTTTGTTGATTTTTATTGGGCGGGACAAGGTGTTTGGCAGGTACAGGTGACAGCCTTATCACCTCAACAAGGAAAACAATTAGATTTATTCGAGCAACCTGATATACAAAGAGAACATATCAACCAGACCGTTGATAAAGTCAATTACCGGTATGGTGAGCTGACTTTGGCGCCTGCCAGACTCTTACAGAAGTCTACTATGCCCAATGTTATTGCACCCGCTTGGAAACCCAAAGGCCATCGAAAAACCATATAAAAAAGCCGGCGGGGAAGCCGGCTTTTTGAAGAGCGAATCAGTGTTTACTTTTTAGCATGATCACGCTGGTAGTAGTAGTTGGTCGCTTCAACAAAGCCATCAATACTACCGCAGTCAAAACGGTGACCTTTAAATTTGAGTGCCAAAACGCGTTTTTCTTTTGCCAGAGTACGGATAGCATCAGTGATTTGTACTTCACCATTGGCACCAGGCGCTGTTTTTTCAATGTATTCAAAGATATCAGGCGTTAATACGTAACGACCAATAATACCTAGCTGACTTGGCGCATCTTCAGGTTTTGGTTTTTCTACCATGTCATCGACTTCAAATAGACCATCTTCGATTTCACGGCCAGAGATGACACCGTAGCTGCTGATGTTATCGCCGGGTACTTCTTCAATAGCAATAACACTACAGTTATATTTTTCGTAGACTTCAACCAATTGGCCTAATGCACGTTTGCTTACATCTTCATCTGTACGAGCGCACAAGTCGTCAGCCAGGATAACGGCAAATGGTTCATCACCAATGATGGGTTGACCTGTCAAAATCGCATGGCCTAAGCCAAGCATTTCACGCTGTCTCATAAAGATGAAGTTACAGGTATCCATCACTTCACGAATATCTTCCAGATGCTTCTCTTTACTGGTACCACGGATTTGGTGTTCTAATTCGTAACTGGTGTCGAAATGATCAGCAATTGCACGTTTACCTCGACCAGTGATGAAACCTACTTCAGTGACGCCAGCTTCAATGGCTTCTTCGACACCATATTGAATAAGAGGCTTGTTAACGACAGGTAACATCTCTTTAGGCATGGCTTTGGTGGCTGGCAGGAATCGCGTGCCATAACCAGCTACAGGGAAAAGACATTTACGAATTTTTTTTACTGATTGCATTCATTATTCCTTATTTTTTATATAGCTTAGCTAAATGGTATGAAAGTCTGATGACAATACCTTAGCCATTTGTAATCCATAGTACTTGGTATGGCGCAACTGTAATCATGTCAGATGAACCATCTAGAATAACACCACTTATCAGGTCCCACCATCGGTCTGTAACAACCAGATTGAGGTTGGCAATACGAAGTGGTTGTTCGGTATCGCTGATATTGTAAATGCAGAAGATACTTTGTCTCCTGTCCATACTTTGTCGCCAGAACCCAAACAGTTTTTCACCAAGGTGCAGTGTAAACTGAGTGGCATTCGGATGAAAAGCCCGCTGTTGTTTTCTTAGATGTATCAGCTTCTTAAGTAATTCTGAAACTTGTGCATGTTGAGATGATGGCGTTGATAATTCGCTCATCAAGGAAGCTTCATCCCATTCATGACGATTAATCGAACGGTTTTGTTCCGTGTGTTCCAGCTTTTCTAAATCATTACTGGTAGCGAGCAAGCTATGAATATAAATGCCAGGAATACCTTCTAAAGCCAGCATGATGGCGTGAGCACAGATAAAACGGTCAATATTCCACTCATCTTTACCCGATGTTGTGCCTTGAAGTGCATCAAACAGTGAGATATTGATTTCATAAGGTTTTTTCACACCATTTTCGCCTTCCCGCCAGGAAATACGCCCACCAAATTGCTGCATAGTACTGATTAAAGAAGCAATCTCAGCTTCACTTAATAAGCCTTCAGCCGGCCTCAGGCCTATGCCATCATGCGAAGCAATAAAGTTAAAGTATGCTGTCCCATGTTGTGCTGGCGGCATGCTCATCAACCACTGTTTTAAATAAAAACAGTCTCCAGTGACTAGCGTATTGACCAAAAGAGGCGGCAGCGAAAAATTGTAGATACAGTGAGCTTCATTAGCATTACCAAAATAACTCAGGTTTTCCCTGTTTGGGATATTGGTTTCAGTGATAATGATGGCATTTGGATCCACGTGTTGAATCAAACTTCGCATCAACCTGACTACTTCGTGTGTTTCTGGAAGATTGAGGCAGTTTGTGCCGATTTTTTTCCACAAGAAAGCCACCGCATCCAGCCGGAAAATATGCACCCCTTTATCCAGATAAAAGCGAACGATATTAATAAATTCTTTTAACACTTCAGGGTTACGGAAATCAAAATCCACCTGAGTATGACTGAAAGTGCACCAGACATATTGAGTACCATCATGAGTGTCTGTTTCACGGAGCAGGGGGCTGGTTCTCGGTCTGACTACCTGACTGATGGGCGTGCTTGGTGACGTGGTGAAAAAATAGTCATGACCTGGACCATCACCTTTAATAAAGTTCTTAAACCAAGTGCCGCTGCTGGAGCCATGATTGATAACAAGATCAGCCATCAGACGATAATCACTGGCAATGGCTTCAATGTCCTCCCAATCTCCCAGTGCTTTATTAACTTCATAATAATCCATGACGGCAAAGCCATCATCTGAGCAATATGGGAAAAATGGCAAGATATGGACACCATTTATATAACCACTGATTTCATTATTAAGAAAACGATGCAGCGTTTTTAAAGGTGCTTCACCTTCTTTTTTTACACTATTACCGTAGGTAATCAGAACAATATCCGTTTGATCCCAGTTATTTTTATGCGCAATGCTTTCTTTGAAATCCTGATCTAACCGCATGATGCGGATAATGTCATCGCATAAGGTGTCTAGCGAAAAATCACCAGAGGTCTCAGAATAAATAGCGTTGAGATGATGGAGAACTGTCTCTTTTAATCGTTGAAGTTGCTCATCATTGGGTGTCATTTTTGGTATCCCTTATGCAGAAAAATCCTGATAGTCAGCTTCAACAGCATCATAAATTCGTTCAAAAATATCCGGCAGTGCACTCTGTACTCGGCTCCAGCTTGGCGTGAAGGGGACTTCCATCGGATTCTCCAGGAACATTTGACCTGCATCCATGATGTTTTTAGCAAACATTTCAACAGACTCTTCTTCCTGATGAATGTCGAAATGCAGGCCGTTCATCACTGCATCATTGTGGTAGGTTTCCACAAAATCGAGTGCGATACGGTAATAAGTCGCTTTTAGTGTTCGGAATGATTCAGGCGTGAATACCGTACCTTTCGTGGCTAGTTTTCTAAATAGAGATTTGGCAATGTCGATCGACATTTTGGATAAACCGGCCTGCTGATCATCCGGTGATAATTCTTGGTGCTTATGATCATAAACTTGGGCTACATCCACCTGACAGAGTCGATTATTGGCATAGTTACGATGCATCTCTGATAGCACACCGATTTCCAGACCCCAGTCACTCGGGATGCGAATATCAGATAATACATCGCGTCTGAATGAAAACTCACCGGCTAGCGGGTATCGGAAGCTATCCATATATTCCAGATAAGGCTGGTTACCGACGACCATCTTCAATGCGCGGATAAGTGGCGTGACAAGTAAACGATTCACACGGCCATTTAGCTTTCCACTGGCCACGCGAGCGTAATAACCTTTACAAAACTCATAATTAAACATCGGGTTAGCGACAGGGTAAATTAAGCGTGCGAGTAAATCACTGGTGTAAGTCACTATGTCGCAATCATGCAGGGCAATTGATTCCGCTTTTCCAGAGGCAATGATATAGCCCATGCAATACCAGACATTACGACCTTTACCTTTTTCTTTTGGCGCGAGCCCCAGCGATTGCAGTTCTTCGTCAATCGCGGTGAGTCTCGGCCCATCATTCCATAAAATACGATGGTGCTGTGGCAAGGCCGAAAAGAAGTTAATGGCATGACGATATTGGTCTTCATCCGCGCGATCCAGACCAATAACAATTTCAGATAAGTAAGGAACCGTTTTAAGCTGCTGAATAATATTAGGGAGCGCCTCACCTTCGAGCTCTGAAAAAAGGGAAGGGAGCAGTAATCCCATAGGCCTTTGTTTGCTAAATTGAACAAGATCGCTTTCGAGATCAGCTAAGTGGCGATCTGTTAAGTTATGAAGAGTAGTAATAATCCCATTCTGGTGAAAATCAGCCATGATTGCCTCGGGGTAAGTTAAATGAATCGGAATGCTGCTTTGCATCGATGATTTGAGTGACACCTTCAGCCCAACCTTTAGGGCCGAAAAAAGTGGACACAGTTAAGTTATCTGTTCTATCTATGTCTGGTAGACCATGAACAGGTGAGCGAATAAGCAAAGCGTAATCGACTTGCTCTAGCATCGCTTTATCATTTTGACTGTCACCTATTCCCAGTGTCTGAATGATTTGCTGTGGTTGGGTTTGTTGGTAAACCTCGGTTAACCAGGCGAGGGCCTGACCTTTATCACATTGGCCCGAAACATGGATAAACCGTCCGCCTTCAAGAATATTGGCACCAAGTGCTGTCAGCTCAGTTATAAACTGGTGTTTGAGATTGCCGTTGCCATGCCATGACACAGGTTCGCCAAACTCGCGTCTTGCAGCACAGGCAGCTGCATGCACATTCAGACCTGTCATCGCAATAATGCCATCAATACCTGCATCTGCGAATGTTTTAAATTCATGCTGATAAGCAGGACGAACCTGGTCAATCAATGACTGCCAATGTTGTCGAGGCTGAACAAAACTTTTAACCCAATATTTCCCTCGTTTTTCAGTATCTTCTGGTTGCTGGTCAAAGTAACCTTCTGGAATATAGACAGCCGCACCATTCTCCACAATAAAAGGGTGATGGTTGCCAAGACTATCTCTTATTAGCTCCACTTCAGCCGCTGTTTTACTGGTAACAGGTATAACGGGAATCTGATTCTGCTCAAGTGCTGCGAGTGTCGGTATGGCTTCATCAAAATGATAATTATGATGATCAAGCAGAGTGCCATCCATATCGGTAAATACTAACCATTGATGGAGCGCATTGCTGCTTAGTTTGGTTGGTAGCGGTTGAGTGAGTTGGGTGATTTGGCGATTTTCATCAAGTTCGAATAAATAGTTCACTTTGTTTGGCAACGTGTTGAGTGTATTTTCGGTAATACGTTGATAATATTTGATAAAGCGTCCGACCGCTTTCTCATCCATAATTTGTGTGCTTGTCTGCTGCTCAGACAAGCTTGATTTTAATTTGTTTTCTTGCTCAAGCCGCCACTGATAGACACAGTCAAAAGAAGGGGCTTTGAGCATGATCCAGATATCAATCAGTTCAAACAGTTTTGGGTAAAACCTGGCTAATTGCTCATTCACATAACGTCGCCAGACTTGTGAGTCATCTTCGAACTCTTCCAAATCATTAATGGGCGCTTTAAGTAGACGATCATCCTGTGCTTCGGCTCCCAGGCACCAACCTTCAAAGATGATGATATCAACAGCTTGAGTAATGATTTCTTCTGACTCAGCAGGGGCCCGGTCGTCTTCAGCTTTATTAAATCGAGGAATGTTGACTGGAAATTGTTGGTTTATGAGCTGACTGATTGTTTTTCTAGCAAGAGCAATATCATGTGTGCCTGGTACACCACGAGTGGTTAGTAGAGGATGAATACCCCGGCCTAGCTGTATTCTTTCTTGACGAGTGAAATAAAAATCATCTAGTGATAAAGACACTACATTGAGTGAGTAGTGTTCTCTAAGGATATAAACAGCAAGTTGGGCCAGCGTACTTTTTCCTGAACCTTGTGCACCATTAATACCTACAGTGATCGTCCTTTTTGCACTTTTATGGTGCATCGATATTTCTTCAAGAACAGGTAAATACCATTGTTCTGCAAGCGCCTGATAACTATCAGGTAATCTATGTTTTTGAAGAAAGTCGCTGATGTCGATGTTCAGCATATCCATATCTCTCGGCTGTCATTAACGGGTGATAGATAGCCTGATGCAGTATTCATACCGCCAATTCAAAAAACGAGGAACATACTGCTTTTTTTGTGGAAAAGTACCGCAAATCAGCGGTTAGTGATCATCACTTTTTTGATGGTATTGATTCACTTCAATCGTAATGTGTGACAAACGATCAAATTCATTCAGTAGTGATTTGTAATGCTGCGTGGGTTTGGGCTCAGATGTCGCAATAGAGATAATGGCAGCAAAATGCTCAGCACTCACATGCCAGATGTGGAAATCGACAATATGATTGTCCGCATCATTCTCTATACAATCCTGAATAGCCTGACTGTAGCCCTGATCAATGCTGCCATCCAGTAATATCGGACTGGTCTCTTTGATTAAACCAACAGCCCAGACACTGATGATGACAGCACCGACAATGCCCATTAAGGCATCCAGCCACATCCAATTAAGAAGCATTGCACCAATAAGCGCGATGATGGCCAAAATGGACGTTAGCGCATCTGCTAAAACGTGCATATAAGCGGCTTTTAAATTGTGATCATGGTGGTGATGGTGATGACTTGCGTGGCTATGACTGTGCGCGTGATTATCTTTCAGTATTAAAGCGCTGATGAGGTTAACGATAAGACCTATGATGGCGACAAGGATTGCTGCACTGAATTCGATTTGATGCGGATTGACTAATCGTTCTACTGATTCTATTAACATCATCAAAGCGACGACGCCTAGAGCAATAGCGCTGGCAAAGCCGCCCAATACACTGACTTTTCCTGTACCAAAAGCAAATGCAGCATTCGTTTTGTTTTTCGATGCGTAAGAATAAGCAAACAAGGTAATGAGAAAGGCCACGGCATGTGTGGCCATATGCCAGCCATCAGCTAGTAAGGCCATAGAGCCAAAAAGTGTGCCTGCAATAATTTCCACGAGCATGGTGATGATCGTGAGAGCAAGAACATAGCGTGTGCGTTTTTCAGCATGTGGATTTATCGTGACAAAGTCATGATCTTGCTGAAGTTCTTCAATTGTGCGCTGGTGCATAGAAATCTGAGGGCAATTTTTGATGAATTGTCCGCTATGCTAACAGAACTGATGAGAGAAAATGAGCCCAAAAAAAAGGGGTGAACATTTGTTCACCCCAAGGCTCAGCACGTAGACAAGAGAGAAATACAAACAAAATGCAGCTGAAATGTTGTTTGTAATTAATATAAAGCATCAAGTGTGCCAGATTTTATTATTAATAATAATCAGTAGCTTATATATTTTTGGGGGTTTGTGGATGTCATCTATGCACATCCTTGGTGCAAACAATTGGCTATTTGCACTTAATTCGGCCTTGGCAAGAAATAAAGAAATTTTATGCCTTTGTTCTGGTCATATTCTTATAAAAAACAAAAGGTGATTCACAGTTTTTAAATATGACTCAAAATGCATATTTTTATCGTGCAATCTCTATGCTAATGTCTTGTCAATAATAAAAATAAGATAATTTAAATATGTGTGTTTGTGCATATTTCAGATAACGGAGAGAGAAAAAAATGACAGTTGGAAAAGAATGGACGGAGCAGTCTATTCAGCGAATCATTGATGGGCTTAAGCACAAGCCTGGTGCGATGCTACCCATCTTGCATGCCATTCAGAATGAAATTGGTTATATCCCTGAAAAGGCTGTTGCGCAAATTGCTGAGTCCTTATTGCAAACACGTGCAGAAGTTCATGGGGTGATCAGTTTTTATCACCACTTCAGAACGACACCTCCTGGCAAACATACAATAGAAATATGTCGTGCCGAGGCCTGTCAGGCGATGGGGTGTCGGTCCCTGGAAGCACATGCCAAACAATCCCTTGGTATTGATTACCACCAAACTACGGCGAACAGACAGTTCTCATTAGAGCCAGTATATTGTTTAGGTAACTGTGCTACCGGCCCATCTATAAGAATTGATGATGATATTCATGGTCGTGTCAGCCTGGATCGTTTTGATGAACTAGTGGCTTCCCATCAGCAAGATATGAAGGAGGTCGGCTAATGAGTCAGCGTATTTATATCCCTTGCGACACAACCGCACTCTCCTTGGGAGCCGAACAAATAGCTGAAGCTGTTCAGCAAGAAATTGAACAACGCGGCCTGGACGCGACAATTGTTCGAAATGGCAGCCGTGGCATGCTCTGGCTTGAACCGCTTGTTGAAGTAGATACTGCACAAGGCCGGGTTGGTTATGGTGCAGTTAGTGCTCAGCAAGTATCAGCCTTATTTGATACTGGCATGCTCGATGGTAATCAACAGCACGAGAGTTGCATCGGTCTGGTTGAAGAGCATCCCTTCCTTAAAAAACAACAAAGACTGACCTTTGCCCGTTCTGGCATTACCGATCCCATTTCCATCGAAGACTACATTGCTCTGGATGGTTTTAACGGTCTAAAAAATGCCATCGCAATGCAACCTCAGAATATTGTTGATGAAGTTAAAACCTCAGGCCTGCGTGGTCGTGGTGGTGCCGCTTTCCCTACAGGGATTAAGTGGCAAACCGTTTTAGATACCCCATCTGAACAAAAATATATTGTCTGTAACGCCGATGAAGGTGACTCGGGCACCTTTGCCGATCGTCTGGTGATGGAATGCGATCCTTTCATGCTCATTGAAGGCATGACCATTTCTGGTCTGGCGGTACACGCAACACAGGGTTACATCTATCTTCGTTCAGAATACCCAGTAGCCCATAAGTTACTGAACGAGGCGATCGAACGCGCTTATAAAGCCGGATATCTGGGTGAAGACATTCTCGGCTCGGGCAAACGATTTGATTTAGAGGTGCGACTGGGTGCAGGCGCTTATATCTGTGGTGAAGAGACTTCTTTATTAGACAGCCTCGAAGGCAAACGTGGTCTAGTCAGAGCCAAGCCACCATTGCCAGCAATTGTCGGTCTATTCGGACAACCGACAGTAGTGAATAACGTACTTTCATTTGCTGCTGTGCCTTACATTTTGGATAAAGGTGGTCAGTCTTATGCTGACTATGGCATGGGACGCTCTCGCGGCACATTACCTTTGCAACTGGCAGGTAATGTAAAACAAGGAGGGCTGGTTGAACTGGCTTTCGGTATCAGTCTGCGTGAATTAATGGAAGATTTTGGCGGTGGTACGCTGACCGGTAAACCATTGAAAGCGGTTCAAGTCGGTGGGCCATTAGGCGCTTATCTACCAGCAAGCCAATGGGATACACCTGTTGATTATGAAGAGTTCGCTGCCGTTGGTGCCGTATTAGGACATGGTGGTGTCGTGATGTTTGACGAAACCGTGGATATGGGAGAACAAGCTCGTTTTTCAATGGAATTTTGTAAAGTCGAGTCTTGTGGCAAATGTACGCCATGTCGAATCGGCTCCACACGTGGTGTAGAAGTGATTGACCGCATACGTAGTGGTGAAAATGCTAACGCGAATTGGGTCTTACTCGAAGACCTATGCGAAACCATGATAGACGGCTCTCTTTGCGCTATGGGAGGAATGACACCATTCCCTGTCCAGAGCGTGATGAAATATTTCCCAGAAGAACTCAGCGCAGCGCGCTAGGAGTGACGACATGAGAATTGAAACATTTAATCCAAATAAAGACTACGGTACACCAGCTCGTGTATCGGAGACCTTAGTAACAGTAGAAATTGATGGCGTGGAAATCACGGTTCCAGAAGGAACGTCAGTGATGCGTGCCGCCTCATTAGCGAATATCAATATTCCAAAATTATGTGCCACCGACAATCTGGAATCCTTTGGTTCCTGTCGTTTATGTGCTGTTCAAATTGAAGGGCGACGTGGTTACCCAGCTTCATGTACAACAACTGTTGATGAAGGTATGAAAGTCACCACGCAAAACAGCAAGTTAGCGAAATTACGCAGAAATGTGATGGAGCTGTACATCTCGGACCATCCTCTGGATTGTTTGACTTGCCCTGCCAACGGTAACTGTGAACTACAGGACATGGCTGGCGATGTAGGGCTGCGTGAAGTGCGTTATGGCTATCAGGGTGAAAACCATCTCGATAGTGAAAAAGACAATTCCAATCCGTATTTTAGTTTTGACCCAAGCAAATGTATCGTTTGTTCGCGTTGTGTACGTGCCTGTGAAGAAGTACAGGGCACCTTCGCTTTAACCATTGATGGTCGTGGTTTTGATTCGAAAGTGGCTGCGGGTCAAGATGAAGACTTTATGGATTCAGAGTGTGTGTCTTGTGGTGCCTGTGTACAGGCATGCCCAACGTCCACCCTGATGGAGAAAAGTATCATCGAAATGGGGCAACCTGAACACAGTGTTGTCACTACATGTGCCTATTGCGGTGTCGGTTGCTCATTCAAAGCAGAAATGAAAGGCGATCAGGTTGTTCGCATGGTGCCTTATAAAGGCGGTGATGCGAACCATGGTCACTCTTGTGTGAAAGGCCGTTTTGCCTTTGGTTATGCGACACATAAAGACCGCATTAAAGCGCCAATGATTCGTGAGTCAATCACAGAGCCTTGGCAGGAAGTCAGCTGGGAAGAAGCGATTAACTTTGCAGCAACGCGTTTAAAAGATATTCAAGCGAAATATGGTCGTGAAAGTGTCGGGGGTATTACCTCATCACGTTGTACTAATGAAGAAAGTTATCTGGTTCAAAAATTAGTTCGTGCGGCGTTTGGTAATAACAACACGGATACCTGTGCACGCGTATGTCATTCACCAACTGGTTATGGTTTGAAAGTCACCATGGGTGAATCTGCGGGTACGCAGAACTTCGATTCTGTGATGAAATCTGATGTCATCATGGTTATCGGTGCTAACCCAACAGATGCGCATCCGGTGTTTGGTTCTTTAATGCGTCGTCGTCTGCGTGAAGGGGCTGATCTGATCGTGGCCGATCCACGTCATATTGATCTGCTAAAAACACCACATCTGAAAAAAGCACAGCATTTAGCCTTACGTCCTGGTTCTAATGTGGCATTGGTCAATGCTATTGCCCACGTTGTGGTGACCGAAGGACTGGAAGACAGAGCGTTTGTTGAAAAACGTTGTGATATGGAAAGCTATGAAAAATGGCGTGAGTTCATTCGTGATGAACGTCATTCACCTGAAGCGGTTGAAGCAACAACAGGTGTTGCGGCAGACAAAGTGCGTCAAGCGGCCAGAACTTACGCGACAGCGAAGAACGGTGCGATTTACTACGGTCTTGGTGTTACCGAACATAGCCAAGGTTCAACCATGGTCATGGGTATTGCTAACCTCGCCATGGCAACGGGTAATATCGGTCGTGAAGGTGTGGGTGTTAACCCATTACGTGGTCAGAATAATGTGCAAGGTTCATGTGATATGGGCTCGTTCCCACATGAGCTGCCAGGTTATCAGCACGTTTCAGATGACACAGCACGCACACACTTCGAATCAGTCTGGGGTGTGAAACTGGATAATGAGCCAGGCCTGCGTATTCCAAACATGTTTGATTCAGCCATTGCTGGCGAATTTAAAGCTTTATATGTTCAGGGTGAGGATATTGCTCAGTCTGATCCTGGCACGCAACATGTTGAAAAAGCCTTGCGTTCTTTAGAGTGCTTGATTGTTCAAGATCTGTTCCTGAATGAAACAGCCAAGTTCGCTCATGTGTTATTGCCGGGGTCTTCATTCCTGGAGAAAAACGGTACATTCACTAACGCGGAGCGTCGTATCAACCGAGTACGTAAAGTGATGCCAGCATTAGCCGGTAAGGAAGACTGGGAAATCACAGTCGATTTATCGAATGCTCTCGGTTATCCAATGCATTACAACCATCCATCAGAAATTATGGATGAAATTGCCTCGCTGACACCGACCTTTACCGGTGTGAACTATGATCGTCTTGACGAGTTGGGCAGTATTCAATGGCCATGTAATGATGAAAATCCAGTTGGCATGCCAACCATGCATGTGGATGACTTCCCGATTGGTAAAGGTCGTTTCAGTGTTACAGAGTATGTAGCAACGGATGAACGTACTAACAGTCGTTTCCCATTATTACTGACCACAGGCCGTATCTTGTCTCAATACAATGTAGGCGCTCAAACGCGTCGTACAGAGAATCAGGCCTGGCATGATGAGGATGTGTTAGATATTCATCCATCTGATGCTGAGTTACGTGGTATTAAGGAAAACGATTGGTTGGGTATCACCAGCCGGGCCGGACAAACGGTACTGCGTGCTCGCATTACCGATAAAGTCCTACCGGGCGTCGTGTACACCACATTCCATCATCCTGGAAGTGGTGCCAACGTCATTACCACTGACAACTCTGACTGGGCGACGAACTGTCCTGAATATAAAGTGACAGCTGTTCAGGTTGAGAGAGTCAGCCAACCTTCAGAGTGGCAGCAAAACTTCAAATCATTTGAAGCGTTGCAGATGAAACTACTGAAAGGGGCAGACACCGCTCATTCAGAGGTAGAAGCTGAGTAATGACAGGCGTTGATAAAACGACAGTTGATGTTGAGGTAGCCGTTCATAAAGATGAATCGGCTACCCAATATCAGCATGACGATATTGCTGTTGAAACACCTGTTGCTCTGGTTTACAACACGATCTCTCATGCGGTGATGATGGCGACACCGTCCGATTTAGCTGATTTTGCTCTGGGGTTTAGTTTGACCGAGGATATTGTGGATAACGCCGAACAGGTCAGCCATATTCATGTGCAGTCAAACAGTAATGGCATCAGCGTTCGTTTGATGATTGATGATGAAAAGTTTGATGCTTTACGTGAACGTCGACGCAGCTTAGTCGGCCGAACCGGCTGTGGTTTATGTGGTGTTGAATCACTCAAACAAGCTATCCGACCGATCCAGCCTGTTCAGTCGGTGCAAGTTTCAGATGATGTGATTCAGATTGGATTGAATAACATCAAACAACATCAACAGCTGCAACAAGTGACAGGGGCAACTCATGCTGCTGCCTGGTGTGATCTTGAAGGTAATATCATACTGACAAGAGAAGATGTCGGCCGACACAATGCACTGGATAAATTAATCGGTGCACATGTTAAAGCCGGCTTATCACCACATGAAGGCTTTGTATTGGTCACCAGTCGTGCCAGCTATGAGATGGTGCAAAAAGCAGCCAGTGCCGGTTTTGGTTGTCTGGTAGCGGTCTCGGCACCAACTTCACTTGCAATTGAGCAAGCCCAGCAGGTTGGTTTGAAACTGGTTGGCTTTGCCCGTTCTGGTCGTCATGTCATTTATCACGATCCGTTTACTCAACATGATCACGAAACAGCCCGCAGGGCAATGTAAGGAAAGTAACAAAATGAGTCATAGTCCGGTTGAAACTTTGATCAAAATGATTAACCAAATCGCGGCAAACAATCGCGCTTATGAAGACAAAGAGGCAGCAGAACGTGTTGCCAGTCATATCAAACGCTTTTGGGCCAGAAAAATGAAAGAAGATTTAGTGGAATATCTGGATGCCGGTGGCACTGAGCTTGATCCCATCGCGAAAGACGCGGCAGAGCAGGTGAAAAGTGGTATGCAACAAGCCGCTGCTACCAAGCAAGCTGTCTGATTGAACTTATCATCTTAAACATCAATATAAGGCCGTTAAGGCCTTATATTTTATGTAGCGCTCTTATTCCTGTGTAATAGCGGCTGGCTGGCGGTTTTCATCAATATGCACATAGACAATGTCAGCTTCCGCCACCTTCATTGTTGTTTCTTTTTTTCCATCACGACGTTCAATTAATACTGTCACCTTCACCGTAATAGAAGATGTGCCAATACGCATGGTATCCACATAAATACTGACAATATCAGCAACTAGCACAGGCGCAATAAACTGAAAATTATTGACGGCGACAGTCACAACTCGGCCGCCGGCAATTCGATGAGCGTAAATCCCTCCGGCGATATCACATTGCGACATTAACCAACCACCAAAAATATCACCAGCGATATTCACATCACTGGGCTTGGCCATAATCCGTAAAACTGCATGTTTATCTTGTGGTAATTCCATTGCCAATCCTTAAACGAAAAATGATTTTTATTGAGTGTTGTTATAATAAAAATACAAGGACTTCTCATGTATAGTGACTTTTACTTAGCATAGTAAATGGAGCGGATGATGAAATTAAGACAGCTTTGTATCGTCGTTATTTTCAGTTTAGTAGCTGTCCAAGCTCATGCTGAAGATAATCAATGGCCAGTGTTTGGTGGTAATCAATGGCATCAAAGACATTCACCGCTCACACAAATCAATCAAGATACGATCCAGAATTTACAACCAGCATGGCAATATCAAAGTGGTGTTAAAGCCACTTTTCAGGCAACGCCGATTGTCAAAGATAAGGTGATGTATTTGTCCTTACCTTTTAATGATGTGGTGGCATTAGATGCCAAAACCGGACAACAAATATGGCGTTACCATCATGAGCGAATCACATCGCGGGAAATGTGTTGTGGTCCCGCTAACCGTGGTGTTGCTGTTGATGAGTCTTATGTTTATATGGGCACAGTAGATGGTCGATTAATTGCGCTAGATCGCCAAACTGGCAAGCTTGCCTGGGACAGAGATGTCACGATGGGCGAGAGTGGCATTCAGGAAGATATCAATACGCTGGGAGATGAGACTAAAGGCACAGTATCGGGTAAGTCTGGTGCCGGTATCAACATGGCACCCATGGTGTACAAAGGCCAGGTCATTATTGGAATAACAGGTGTCGGTTATGGCTTACATATTGACTCGCCAGACGTTAATGCACCTTTAGGTGCTGTGGTAGGCATTGCTGGTGAGTATGGACGCAGAGGATTTCTCGCCGCCTATGATGCTGATACCGGAAGTCCTTTGTGGCAGTTCGATACTATTCCCGAACGCAATTGGGAAGGGGAGTTTGTTACTACCACGCCTGCAGGAGAAACCTTACCCAGAGATATCAACAAAGAAAAAGCCATGCTGGCAGCACATCCAGATGCGTGGCGTTATGGTGGTGGTTCTGCCTGGAGCACGCCAGCCATAGATGTCGATACGGATACGCTGTTTTTTGGCACCGGTAATCCATCCCCACAGATGGAAGATTCATCACGACCTGGAGATAATCTCTACACATCCTCTATCGTCGCCTTAGATGCCATGACAGGTAAAGTGAAATGGTATTTTCAACAAGTCCCCCATGATCTATGGGGATATGATGTGGCCAGTCCTCCGGTATTATTGACTGTAGACAAGGGGGGCAAACAGATTAAAGCGTTGGGTCAGGCGGGAAAAACTGGCTGGTTTTATGTGTTGAACCGCAATACCGGCAAGCTGTTATTCAGAAGCGAAGCTTATGTACCGCAGCAGAATATGTTCAAACTGCCTAGTGAAGAGGGTACGGTTATCTACCCAGGTGTGCTTGGTGGCTCGAATTGGTCACCTGTTTCGGTTGACCAACAACGTGGACTCGCTTTTATCGCTGGTATTCACTGGCCCATAAGTTATCGCTTGCATCAAATGGATGCTAGCGATGGTGAATCTGGGGTCAAATATTCGTCTATGTCGCCTATGAATGATGTTGAGCACTATGGCCTATTAACGGCCATGGATATCAATACTGGCCAAATTGTGTGGCAGCACAAAACACCAAATCCATTATTAGGTGGTGTGCTCAGCACGGCTGCCGGTCTCGTTTTTACTGGTGAAGGCGATGGTCGGTTATTAGCCTTTGATGCCGTCTCAGGTGAACTCTTATGGCAAGGTCACTCCGAAGCCGGCGTGAACGCGCCACCCATCAGTTATGAGATTGATGGCAAGCAGTATATTGCCGTGGCCAGCGGTGGCAATAAATTATTCGGATATACAACGGGTGATTATATGAAAGTATGGGCTTTAAAGAATTAGTGTGTCAGCGAGTTAACAGCTCGCAGTAATATTAAAAAACGGTTAAGTCTTTTTTAAGACTTGTTCACCATACTCCATCTCATTCCACATGACGTAGGTGATGAGATGACAACAGAGTCGAAAACAGACCTTGAGTTTTCAGGTAAATACGATGATACACACGCGAGAGCGTACTTTGAAAAACATCAGGATGGTTTATGGCGTCAATTATCTAATTGGCGTGATCACCAAGTGGCCAGAAAAGCCCTGAGCTTAGCTGGTGACCCCCAGACTGTATTAGACGTACCTTGTGGTACGGGACGTTTCTGGTCTTTATTGTGCGAACAGCCACAACGCCAGATTTTTGCTAGTGATTACAGCCAGCATATGATCAATACTGGCATGCGCTATCGTGATAAAGCCATTACCGATCGGGTCGAAACCTTCCAATCATCGGCATTTAGTTTAGATGTGCCTGATAATTTCGTAGAAAATATTTTCTGTATTCGTCTTATTCATCACATTGGTGATGCACAAGATCGACTGGCATTGCTAAAAGAGTTTCACCGGGTCACGCAAAAAACCGTGATTATCTCGCTTTGGGTGGATGGCAACTTTAAAGCCTGGCGTCGTAAAAAATTAGAGAAAAAACGCCACGCACGCGATTACCAAAACCGCTTTGTGATTAATCAGCAAACCATTGAAAATGAATTCAGACAAAGTGGCTTTGAGATAAAAGCTGCCATCGACTTTTTACCTAAATATGCAATGTGGCGTACTTATGTACTTGAGAAGCAAGACTCTGTATTAGCTTAACGAATTTGTCTGGCGCGAACAGAGCGGCCTTTCACTTTGCCTTTAGCTAAGTAATTCATGGCTTGTCTAAGGGCACTTTGTTCAACGGCAACGTAGCTGGACATATCGCGAATATCAATTTTGCCTATTTGCTGACCATTTAAACCGGCATCACCGGTTAAAGCACCTAAAATATCACCCGGACGAATTTTATTTTTACGACCACTATCCAGCTGGATGGTGGTCATTTTGCCTTGTAGTGTGAAGCCTGAGTCTGGCTTGAGTTTTGATATGTTGCCGTAATTCACTGGTTCGGACCTATAGTTTTCGATGGCGACAACACGTGGCGCATCAGCGGGTGTGACAATACTCATTGCCATGCCTTTTTCACCGGCACGACCCGTACGGCCAATACGATGCACATATACTTCCGGATCGCGTGGAAGTTCGTAGTTAATCACCATTTCCAGAGCGGCGATATCCAGACCTCTGGCCGCAACATCCGTCGCCACCAATACCGGGCAACTGTTATTAGCAAAGCGAATCAATGCCTGATCACGATCCCGTTGTTCAAGATCACCATGGATGGCTGCCGCTTGTATTTGTTGACTGGATAACCACTGAGCCACTTCATCACACTGCTTTTTGGTATGACAGAAGATAACGGCATTACTCGGTTTGTAGTGTTGAATCAGCTTGATTAGCGTCTCATCACGTGCATGTTTATCAACATCAAAAAACAGCTGTTCAATAACGTCTTGCTTGTGTTCAGAGACAACCTTTACTGATACTGGTGACGTTTGGATGGATTCACTCATCTGCTGAATCGTATCCGGATAGGTGGCAGAGAACAGGGCGGTCTGACGTGATGTGGGCGTTTGATCAATGATGTGGTGAATGACTTCTGCAAAGCCCATATCCAACATACGATCCGCTTCATCGAGAACCAGTACTTTTAGCTGATCTAACTTTAGGCAGTTTTTGGTATGTAAATCATTCACTCGACCTGGCGTGCCGACCACGATATGTGAACCATGCTCTAATGACGCAATCTGTGGCCCGATAGGTTTACCACCGCATAAAGTCGTTACTTTAATATTCGGCATAAAGCGTGCGAGTTTTCTTAACTCGCTGGTGATTTGTTCTGCCAGCTCACGGGTTGGGCTTAATATCAATGCCTGCACCCCAAAGAAACGCGGATTGATGCTATTTAATACGCTGATACCAAACGCTGCTGTTTTACCACTGCCAGTTTTCGCTTGAGCGACCACATCCCGGCCTTTTAATAACCAGGGTAATGTTTCTGCCTGAATGGCTGTCATGCTGTCATAACCTAATGAGGTTAATGCATCCAGTTGTTGCTGAGATAAGGGGAGGGACGAAAAAGCAGTATCTGACATAGGAACTCAATTAATAATCACGTGCATGCGTGATGGCTGTTCAGCGGATATGAAAATAAGACTTAGCGTGGTTCCGCAATCAAGACTGAACTTCTTAATGGGAGAGAGATAAACTCAGAGAGCTATAGTCCTTTGAATATAGTACAGAATTATACCTTGCTCGCCTTAGCAAAGCGATATAACACTTTTTCGTCATAGCAGAAATAGTTTACTGACTGTGTTCGGCAAGTTTTTCTGCTAATGAGACTAACGTGTTTGTTTGCTGTTTGATCTGCTGATAAACAACTGGATCAAGCTGTTTTAACCATCGCTCGGGAATAGCATTAACACGATATTTGGCACCGGCCAACATACCTGCTAGAGCACCGACAGTAGTAGCATCTCCTCCCATATTGACGGTCTTGATCACACAGTCTTCGAGATTATCGGTCGTATGAAAAAAGTGCAGTACGGTTTGTATCGTATCCACGATATAGCCAGAGCTATGACCAGGATAAGGTGAGAAAGCAAACTGGGGCTCTTTTTCAATGAATTCAGCAATCTTTTCTTCAGCCAAATCAGTTTCTTGGCGAATTAAGTGTTTTACCAAATAGCCCAACATCTGACTGGCTTGGTCAGAAAGGCTATTGTGATGAGTAAAATGATTTTGTTCACACAGCCAGCTTTCAAACGCCTCATCCTGATATAGACAAATCAAAGCCAGAGGCAAAATACGGCTACAGGCACCATTACCCGCATCGTGATCATCATAAGGTGCCATCAAGTCACCGGTATTTTTATAACGACGGATACCGCGCAGTACCGCCTCGCTGATATCAGTTGGATGTTTACTCAGCCAGACCACAAAGTAATCAGCGGCGACTTTAATATCCCAACCTTGAGCATCAATAATGGCCTGACTGAGAGTGAGTGTCATCTCGGTGGCATCCGTCACATGACCCTGTGGTAAACCTAACCAACCACCACCGGTAATATCTTTATGAAGGCCGTAAGTTTCGTGAATTTGTTCCGGGGTCATAAATTCTAAGGTGGCACCCAGCGCATCACCGCAGGCAAAACCAAGATAGGCGCCTAAGGCTCTTTCGTAGAGAGAGGATGCGGTTATGGTTGTATCTGAGTTCATTGCTATTGAGCCTCAATTATCCATTGTCGAGTAGGTGTGAACATTTATGTGTTCCGAAAAGCTGTCGGCAATGATAAAACTGAGCATCCACCGTCACATTGATCCTGATCATGAATGGTGTAAAACGAATGATATTTATTTAAGTGAAAAGGGCTGAATAGCCAGAAGAGCAGTATGTTTATTCAATAATGGCAGCAGATTTAATCTGTGCCCAAATCTCATCACCGACAGAGACACCAAGGTGATGAAACGAACGTGAGGTAAGACGACACAGTAAATAGTTCGCACCTACCTTGAGTCGAACCAATAAAATGGCGGGGTGATCACCTTGGCTGACTTCTTCAATACGAGCACGTAAGGTATTGGCAATACTGGATTCTTCATCAGGAGACAAGGTGAGACTGACATCCCTAGCCTGTACTTGCAGACGCACCTGACTACCGATAACAAAGGTCATATCTCTGACCCACATCTTGCCGCCATCAAACGCGGCTTCTGCAAGATGCCATTCGCTCTGGATCTGCTCAATCTTAGCTTCAATAATCACACTGGCCTGCTCATCCAGTTGTGACGATAAATCCAGCCGTGAAAGGGTGTGATTGAGCGCACCGGAAGCCTCAACCTGGCCATCTTTCAGTAACACAATATGATCGGCTAATCGTGCGACTTCTGTGGGCGAGTGGCTGACATAAATCACCGGCATTTTTAAGGTGTCATGCAGCTTTTCTAAGAAGGGCAAAAACTCACGTTTTCTGGCTACATCGAGAGCGGCTAGAGGTTCATCCATTAATAATAGTTTTGGGTTCACTGCCAGACTTCGGGCAATGGCGACCCGTTGTTTTTCACCGCCAGAGAGTTTGGCTGGTTTGCGATCAAGTAAATGCTCAATCCCTAACAAGTCGATGGTTTTATCGAGTGGAAAATCGGTATTGCTTTGTTTTCTGCGTTTAAAAGCATAATTCAAATTGGCCATCACAGTCAGATGAGGGAATAAGGCCGACTCCTGAAACACATAAGCAATTGGGCGCTGGTGGGATGGGACAAAGGTGTTGTCATCCTGCCAGACATCGCTATTAAACACGAACTTGCCTTTGGCTTTTTCCAGCCCCGCCATACAACGCAAAATGGTGGATTTACCCGAACCCGACGGACCAAACAAAGCAGTGACACCCTGAGCGGGTATGCTCAAGTCAACATCCAGCGTAAAGCCGGGATGCTGAAGATAAAAGCGGGTTTCGATGCCAGACTTGCTCATGCGAGTTTTCTTTTATTGGGGTTAAACAGATACAGCAATAACAAGGTAATAAACGAAAACACAATCATAATCGCCGATAGCTCCCAAGCCTGGTCATATTCTAAGGCCTCGACGTAGTCATAAATCTGCACAGACACAACCCGCGTCACGTCAGGAATATTGCCACCAATCATTAACACCACGCCAAACTCACCGACAGTATGAGCAAAGCCCAGAATGCCGCCTGTTAAGAATCCAGGGAGTGCAAGCGGCAAGGCAATAGTGAGAAATCTATCCAGTGGACTAGCGCCCAATGTGGCAGCGGCTTCCAGATAATGCTCATTGATATTTTCAAAGGCCAGCTGTATCGGTTGCACAACAAAAGGCAGGGAATAAAAAATAGACGCAATCACCAACCCGCTAAAGGTAAAAGGCAAGGTGCCCAAACCAAGTGCCTGAGTCAATTGCCCCACCGGCCCTTCAGGCCCCATCGCCACTAATAAATAAAAGCCAATAACCGATGGCGGTAATACAATCGGCATTGCTACCAATGCCTCGATAGCGACTTTGGCACGACAACGGGTACGAGCTAACCACCACGCAATAGGTGTGCTGATCAATAACAGCAAAATGGTCACAATACTGGCCAGTTTTGCTGTGAGTAAGATGGCAGCTAGATTCGCGTCGCTAAACATGATGCTTTACATTAATCCATGCTCAATGTGAATAACCATAGGATTCGATAATCGCCAGGGCTTTCTCAGATTTAAGGTAGTCGAGCAATGCTTTTGCCGCATCATTGTGTTCTGCTTTTTTGAGTAATACCGCATCCTGACGAATAGGTGAGTAGAGGTCTTTAGGCACAATCCAACCCGAACCTGAACTTAGCTTGCCTTGTTTCATAACCTGCGATAAAGCCACAAAACCTAGTTGGGCATTATGCGTAGCAACAAATTGATACGCCTGTGCAATGTTTTCTCCCATCACGATTTTGTTGGCGACATCGTCATAAATACCCAGATTATTTAATGTCTCAACTGCTGCTTTGCCATAGGGCGCAAGCTTAGGATTAGCTAAAGACAAATGTTTAAACTGACCTGTCCTCAACACATCTGGACTTTGGCTATCCACAAAACCGACTTTGGGGGACCATAAAATCAATCCGCCCTGAGCATAGGTAAAACGGCTGTCTTTAACGCTGAGTCCATCTTGTTCAAGTGCGAGAGGTTTAGCTGCATCGGCGGAAAGAAACACATCAAAAGGTGCACCATTTTTTATCTGGGCAAAAAACTTACCGGATGAGGCAAATGACAGCACCGTGTTATTATCGGTCTCCTTATCAAAGGCAGCCGCAATGTCCTGCATCGGTTCGGTGAAATTGGCCGCGACTGCCACCATCACGGTTTGAGCTTGAACGTTGCTGATGGTAAATAAACAGAAAAGGGCGGTGAGCAGTTTTTGTAATGTCGTCATTGTGAAGTCTCAGTTTTAATTCGCCACGGCAAGGATCACGTTGGACGCTTTAATTAACGCCGTGACTTGCGTGTCAGGTTTAAGGTCCAACTCTTGAGCGCTGTCATTGGTGATGGTGGCTGCCAGTGTTTTGCCACCATTGAGTTCAATAATCACTTCTGTATTGATAGCGCCTTCATGGCAGCGTGCGACTTTGCCAGTGAGCTTATTGCGGGCACTGGTTTTTAGCTGATGGTCTAAGGTCAGAATCACCCACGAAGCCTTAATCATCGCGTAGGCTTCTGTACCTTGTTTCAGCTCAAGATGCTCAAGACTATCCGATGTGATGTTGGCGACAATTTCATCTTCACCGCCGATATCCAAAATCACTTCGTTTGAAATTTCACCTTGCTTGATCGTTTTCACTTTGCCAAGAAACTGATTGCGGGCACTGGTTTTCAAATCAAATCTCCTGATGAGCTGATAATAGGCATCAAAGTCATCTACCACGTTATTTAATTGCTGTAGAACACGCTCACGTTCTTCATCTAGCCGACGATACGTGCTGACCAATCGACGGCCATGATCAGTCAACCTGGCTCCACCCCCATCACGACCACCTTTACGTCGTTCTACCAAAGGGCTCTCGGTCATATTGTTAATGGCTTCGACCGCATCCCATGCCGTTTTATAGGTCATACCTAAGGTTGTTGCTGCGGCGCGAATCGAGCCTGTGGCATCAATCTGCTCCAACAAAGCCATATGATCGTATTTACGACCACGACTGAATAAAGCCGATGTGGTGTCTGCATGTTGTTCAGGCATATGGTTTTTACTGTCTCTAAATACCGATAGTAGGTATAACTATATATCGGTGCGCGAAACACTACAATCTCAGCTTTGATGCGTCACGTGATTTGTGATCGGTTCAAAAATGAGAGAACTAAAAATTAGGTGGTTATCTGCAATAGTGCACAGAGTGATGACAGATACATTATCAGCACGCTAGAGCCGGAAGCCTTCCATCAATAGATGGAATTTGAAGTGTTTGAAAAAATGATTATTGCTTAGCTTAAGCGAGTTAGCACCAGATTTTTATCATCCAATGCTTATGAGTGTTGCTTAGCAATAAAAACTATGAAATATTGACCTAATATCAATTGATTGCACTGCGATTTAAATCTCAGCTCGTAAAGGGCTTAAAGGAATATAGAAATGGAACATTCAATATGAATATCGCTTTTTCTCAGAGACGTATTCATTTCCAAGAGAATCAAAATATGGCTCTATTCCTCAAAAAAATTAATCGCCGTTTCTTTTTTAATCAAATGCTTAGCAATTTTAAAATGGAATTATGAAGTGACTTCTTTAATATTTATTATGAAGCCACAGGCTTCATAAAAGACACTGTTAGGCATACAGGAGAGCATCGTGGAAAAATTCCAAGTAGCACGAAAAATTGTTGTCTGGTCTGCTGGTTGTGCGTCCTCTTGGGTCTGCCTTCAGTTGATACTTTTTTTTGGTGTAGAGAAAAAGTCGTTTCTACAAATATTTGCCGATATTCTAGGCGGAGGTGCAGCCGGCGCAGGGCTAGGCATATTATTCTTCTTGGTGTTCGGAGCTATAGGGTGGGTATCTGGTGCCATCTATGGGGCCCTCGGGCTATTTTCGCTTATGTTAGGCGGCGCTCTTGGTGGTCTTGGTATTGGGTCTCTTATTCACATTGCGAGAAACCCAGATCACTATAATTTCAACTTCCCTATAATACTTGTCGGTTCTTTCGTCTCGTTCCTACTTATCAGGTGGGTATCGTCAAAAGTTGGTCGGCTCTATGACACGCATGGCCCATCATTAGCAAAATGGTTTATGGCTAAGCTCGATGGAAAAAATGCCTAACAATAAAAAGCAGGCGGACGCGTAAACGCGCCGCTGTTTTAGGCGTTAGGTGCAATATAGACAATGAGCGCAACCGAAATTTTTGATGAATCCGATAGCCTTGCCGGAAAGCTGCAAAAAGTAATTGATTTACCGCTCTTTGATAGTTCATCAAGAATTAGCACCAGTGACGTTGCCTGTTCCCTTTCACTGGAACATTGGCACTCTGCAAGAGCTCTGCTTCGAGCAAGCCTTTTGCCGTCTGCTCTCGTGGTTCACCGTGCGCAATTTGAAGCGCTCACTCGCTCGATTTGGCTTACATATGTTGCTTCGAGTGAACAAATATCGAAATTGACTGCAGATCTGTCAATAGAATCAGAGCAAGCGGCAAAGAATATGCCGCAAATCGCCCAGATGATGCAGGCTCTGGAAAAAAGCGGGCCTCAACATGCATATGATGCGCTTATCCGTTTCAAGGACAATTCATGGAAAGCGCTTAATTCATATGCTCATGCAGGAATACATCCGATCAGAAGGCATCATGAAGGGTACCCTCTCAGGTTGTTGCATGATGTTTTGCGCAATACCAATGGATTAGCTGTTATGTCATGCATGCAAGCTGTAGTGCTTTCAGGTCAACAACCGTTACAGCGAACTATCCTAGACATCGCTGGGAGGCATCCTGCGTGTATGCCGCCCCCGATCTGACACCTAACCATGCCAGTCACGGCGACGTCTACTACA
>NZ_DDNT01000016.1:25252-34181 GCF_002341285.1 Methylophaga sp. UBA2513
GCCGCGCGTGCTGAGCGGCGTTATATTTTCCTCGTAGATTCATATAAATAATAAACTTAGTTATGACATTAATAGCGAGCTTAAATAACGATATTAATCCAGTTTTTATTGGAGATATCGCGATATCTTCTAATTCAGATAATCCATCAATTAAGTGGCCAACAATTGGGAATATCCGAAATGTTTTTGATTGCCCAGAAGGATTTATTGTTTCTGGTTACACGCAAAAGATCTCGCTTATAAATGATAGTCTTGTTATTGCGTGGGCAGGGTCGAAGATTCACGCAAGAATGATTGTATCTGAGATAATAGAGTCATCAAAAAAGGAGATATTAACTTTTAGAGCAATAGTTAAAATTATAGAAGATAATAAATATGAAATAGAAGGCAATCTATCCTTAATAGCTTGTTTTATTGAAAAAAATCTTCTGATAAATGTATTTTTAATAGATTCCAAATAGGCTGCAATGAAGTTCATTCAGGTACTCATGGCCGGTGTATCAGTGCTGGAACCGGGACTGAGTATTTTGAAAAAGTGCTTAACACATATAATGAATCTACCCCCAAAGATTTTGAACTTGATAACTATGTTAATACCTCAATTAATAAGGCATGTTCAATAACCTCATGGTTACACTATCTTGAGCACACGAATTATGAACCTTTACTTAATTATTTTGGTGGTGGATACGAAATTTGCTACATGGAAGGCGGGGCTTTTAAAAAGCTAAATAATTTTTCATCAATCTATTGGAGTATCGAAATAACAGAAGATGGTAAAACTAATGACATTAGAGTTCACAAAATTCACCACACACAATACCATCATGACATATGTGTATTTTCAGTTATAGATGACGTTACCTACAATGGTAGTGAATATATAGTTGAAAACATCGATCATTTTCTAGTTCCACCTATTCACAGATCAATAGATGAATCAGAAGTGCAAAACTTTAAACCTATAATCGAAACAGGTTCATTTTGTCATATGGTTGAAATTATTTTTGGTGATGAAAAAATTAAATGGTTAAGAGTAATGGAAATTGATCAGCAAAAAATACTTGAAATAAAGAATATAGATGGACTTTACTCTATAAAGCCTGATTATGGTTTGATGAGAGATCAAATTGAAATTTTCCTTAAAAAAATATAACAAGGACATCAAATGGACATTCATAAGCGTAGTTCGCTGCCGCTCACATTATCACGCTTATTCCTGCAATTTATGGCGGCGTTAACTGTCTATGTCGAAATCACTGCTAATAATTGCTTCAAATAATGATTATGAATCGCTCATGGAATATATGAGAAGTTGTGATTTGTCTCTTGTGCCATTGGATTTGAGGTATCCAGTGGCTCAGCCCAAAGACGGCCCTATATGTTATCTATCGTTCAAAACTATTGATGAGCTTCATCCCTATGGTGAAGGAAACACCAAGTTAGCAGACGTTATTGATCCATTGTTACTGTTTACAAGACCTTATTATGACCCTCCGTATTTAACAGATGGGTCCATCGTTCTAAACGATGATGTTCAAGAAGTTTCTGATCAAATTAAGCCGCTTTTCAATAAGGTGGCACGTTGGGTGCGTAAAAACTGGAGTAAGCACCCAGATCATGCTTCTTGGGTTGGGCCAGAAGCCTACAACCTTTTACAAACTGGCAAAGGGCAATGGCGCTCTTGTTTACATGCAGCTTCCGGTAAAATAATCCGTGTATAAAACAGTTAACAAGTTTGTCAAAAGGACGCTCCTGACGTCGCGCCTTTTACAAAAGCGTTAGATTCCTAGGGAAGCACTTATGCATATCGAAAGCGAGCTAGAATTCTGGCTGCAACGAAACATCCCTGATAAGCGAGAGAGCAAGCTCCGAAACATAAAGATAGTAATGAACTACTATGGTTTTGGTGATTTAGCATGGCCTACGCTTGAATCAATTGCGGAGAAGCTAGCCGTAGGAACAAGGGAGCGCGTTAGGCAAATTATCAATGCTAATTTTAGGGATGTAATAGCTCTAGCGGAGCTTCCCGTAGCATGTGCAGTATTCGATATTATTGAAGCATATGGCTTCGTTTCAATTCCCGAAGTAAGAACTCGACTCATACGTGAAGGCTATGCGTCGAAAAACACTACTCTAAGAGGAGTACTAAATCTCGCCCGAGACTTGGGTAGGTGCGAAGGCTATAATCTATATGATTCAAATCTTAATCTCCTTAAGCGTTCCGAAGCCGAGTTCGACGAACAAACTTACCTAATACGGAAGTCAAATCTAGGAGTGTTAAAGAAAAAACTACGTAAAGCCAAAACATTACCGGGATTACTGGGCTTATCCTTAGATAGTTACTTGGAAAAAGAAATTGGATCGGACGGTGTTTTTTCTAATGTGAAACAACTTATCGCTGCATCGCCAGAAGTAGTTCAAGTCTCAGATGACCAGAATAGTTGGTACATATTCGAAGATCGCGATAATACCCTCATTAACTGCTGTGAAAAGATCTTCGGTCTTACAGCTCAATGCCAAATTGGAGTGCTTGCTTCAACTTTACAAAACTCTCTTCGTAGGAGGTCGCACAAATATAACTATCCACCTTCGCGCATAATTTCGCGTTGGATTGAAAGCTCAAAATGGTTCGTTGTGGAGGGCGAGTCGGTTAAGTTTTTAGGAGATTACAGGGAACTAACACACTTAGAAAAAATAGCTGTTTCGTATCTGGAAGGCATAGAAAAGTCGGATTATCCTCAATTCCGTGATCACCTGATCAAGCAAGGTATAGGAAAGCCTGCAGCTAACAAAATCATTACCACTTCTTCTCTGGTTACAGTTGATAAGACAGGTCAAAGAAAAACCTACACTTATCAGCTTATTACCAAAGCCGGCCGTATTGAAAAAAGTAGCGATAATGCGGTATCTCGATATCAAGTATTCAAGAACCGCTTGAAACATGTGCTTGCCGAAGGCACAGACTCAACTATTGAGGTACTAGTACGCAGGGAACAAGCAATTTTGAGAGAGTGGTTGTTTGGAGAAAAGGATAGTGAACACTGCGCTGCATGTGGTGAGCTGTTTTCTATTTCCGCCTTGGTCACAGCTCACAAGAAAAAAAGATCACAATGCACTGATTCAGAAAGAGTTGATCCTAATATAGTCTTTCCTTTGTGTCATTTTGGCTGTGACTACCTATATGAAATTGAATCTATATCCGTTAACCAAAACGGTGTAATTGAGGCGAATAGTGAAGTGTCTGAAAACTTTGATTCTAAGAGGTCATCTGCTTTAGCTGGAAGAACACTTCCCAGTAAGTGGTTGTTGGGCAGTATGAGTTACTTTAAGCGCAATCTAACAATTGCAAATCAACATGGTCAGATTGTTTGATTTTCAGTGCTTTAGTTGAAAGTGACCTGCGTCGTTTTTTGTATTGAAATGTTAAGCCGTTTCGCCATGCGGATAAGGTTTGAGCGATCCATCTGAAGCTGTTTGGCGGCCATTGCCCAGTTACCATCAGCTTGTTGTAATGCGTGGACGATGATTCTTCTCTGAAAGGCTTCCGTCGCTGCTTTTAAACTCATATTGGGCTGGATGTTAGCTGAGTTAGTATCCAGCTCAGGTAAGTTGCCTACGGGTTTATCAGACCTGATTTCAAGTAACTCAGAAGTGAGTGACACTATCGCCTGATGAGGTGAATTAGCTTTTGCTCTTAACGCTGCTCGGCTGATTACATGTTCCAGTTCACGCACATTGCCGGGCCAGGAATAATTGAGCAGACTGGAATTCGCTTCTGATGTTAATCGAAGCTGGCGGATATTCAATTGGCGACTGATGCGTTCGAGAAAATATCCGGCCAAAAGCAACACGTCTTCTCCACGATCTTTCAGGCTGGGAAGGTGGATGGGGTACACCATCAGACGGTGATAAAGATCAGAGCGGAACTGTTCATTCTCAACTTCTTTTTCCAGGTTTCTATTAGTGGCAGCAATAATCCGTACATCCACATGTTCGACTTTATCTTGGCCGACAGGTTGAATCTCGCCCGACTGCAATACCCGTAATAATTTGCTCTGTGTGCTGAGCGGTAGCTCACCTACCTCATCAAGAAAAAGCGTGCCGCCATTCGCCAACTGAAATTTACCGGCCCGTGCTTTATCTGCACCGGTAAAGGCGCCTTTAGTGTGGCCGAATAACTCACTTTCAACCAGCGACTCTGGCAGGGATGCACAGTTCAAATACACCAGTGGAGCCGTTTTACGATCTGAAAGTTGATGAATTTTCCTGGCAACCAGCTCTTTACCTACCCCCGTTTCACCAGTGATCAGCACCGTAAAATTGGAACCAGACACCAGTTCGATATTGTTTTTCAGTGTTTGCATGACTGGGCTTTGCCCAATAATCTCGCCGCCGTCTTTTAACAAGGCTTCCTGGGTTAATTCTTTGACGACTTCCTGAGCATGATGGGCACTGAGTTCTAGCTTCTTGAACTCCAAGGCTGTTTTTAAGGTAGCAGCGGATAAGGCCGTGATTAATTCCAGCGTTTTTAATTCGATGTCATCAAAAGCATATGGTTTAAAGCTATCTAAAGTGACAACACCAATAAGCTGATTGTCTGAATACAGGGGTAAGCCCATGCAGGAATGAATCGGTAAGTTACCTAATTGAGAGACCAACAAACCATCATAGGGGTCGGGCAAGTCACAGTCGTTAGCAAATAGCAGGGGTTTGTTTGAGTCACAAATTCGTTGCAGCCTGGGGTGTTCTGCAATTAAAAAGCGCCTGCCTAATACATCTGACGATAATCCCTGCATGGCTAGCGGTGTCAGCATGCCATCACGAAAGCCGAGTAACACCACCGCGTCACAGGCAATGGCCTTTCGGATTGAACCTAACAGACGATCAAACCGATCTCCGGTATTCAAACTATTGGCTAAGTCCAGCGCGACTTCCACTAAAAGGTGATGGCTATTTAATGACATTGTGTTGTTCTTTTTAATCAGGTTATAAAAACATGAGTAGGTCAATATGACCTAATATTCTATAGGTCAAAACGACACGATTGATGAAGTATATCTGACTAAGTGTTTGAATTATATATGCAGGTTTATCTGGCATAGCTTCTGCAATATGTGAGTAGTAATACATAAAAACTGCACAGCGAGGACAATATGTTAGATACACGCACTATTGAAATAGTAAAAAGCACTATCCCTTTACTGGAAGGGGCAGGCACAGCGGTCACTGATCATTTTTATCAGCGTATGTTTACTGCCAATCCAGAGCTAAAAGATATCTTTAACTTGAGCAATCAAAAAAGCGGTCGTCAGCAATTTGCTTTGTTTAGCGCGGTGGCGTCTTATGCCAAATACATTGATAACCTGGGGGAACTGGGCAGTTTGGTTGAACGCATTGCACAGAAACATACCAGCTTTGATATTCAGCCAGAACAATATCAGATTGTTGGTCATCACCTGATTGAGACCTTACGAGAGTTAGCACCCGATGAGTTCACCGACGATGTGGCTGAGGCCTGGATAAAAGCCTATCAGTTATTGGCTACCGTATTAATTGATCGCGAAAAAGCGCTTTATCAACACAGCAGAGAAGAGCAGGGTGGATGGACCGGACCTAGAGCGTTTCGGGTGAAAGATAAAATTAAAGAGTCTGAGTTAGTGACCAGCTTTATTTTTGAACCAGTGGATGGACAGCCGATAAGACAGTATCAGCCGGGCCAGTATATTGCTGTCAGAGTGAAACCTGAGAATGCCGAACATATTGAGATTCGCCAATATTCACTTTCAGATAAATATCACCCTGATCATTACCGCATTAGTGTGAAGCGTGAAAGTTCTCCAATCAAAGGCATGGTGTCTAATCATCTGCATGATGCGGTGGAAGTGGGCGATACAGTCGAATTAATGCCACCGGCGGGGGCTTTCTTTTTGACCCAGCCTAGCCGACCAGTGATGCTAATTTCTGGCGGTGTTGGCTTAACACCAATGATGTCTATGCTGGAAACCTTAGTCAGTGATGAAGCTTACCAGCAGGATATCTTCTTTTTACATACCTGCAAAAATGCTCAGCAACATTCATTTAAACAGCGTTTAACGGCGTTGAAACAGACTCACACGAATCTGCATGATTTTTATTGGTATAGCGAAGAAACGAATGCCTCAGAAGATATTCATACGGGTTTAATGGATATCAACCTGCTCAGAGATAAAGTCGATTTTAATAATGTCGAGGTGTATCTGTGTGGGCCACTGGAGTTTATGCGCTTTGTGCGTCTGCAATTGCATGTCAATGGTGTGCCATCAGAACGCATCCATTTTGAAACATTCGGCCCGCATGACGACATTATTTAACCCCAAGCAACAGTTGAGCCCGAAAGGGCTCGCTGTTTTATCTTCTGGTAGCTGCTTATGTCTATAAAATCCTGCCGTGCATTTTTTTCACTGCCTGTGTTTGATCTGGCTTTCAGGCCATTGTTTTTACTGGCCAGTCTATTTGGCATCATCGCTTTGCTGTATTGGGGCGGTGTCTGGAATGGATGGATAAATCCGAGTCATGCCTTACCCGCCGCACTCTGGCACGGTCATGAAATGATGTTTGGTTTTGTCGGTGCGGTGTTGGTTGGCTTTTTATTAACGGCCGTACAAACCTGGACAGGTTTACGCTCCATTCATGGTCTGCAATGTGCATTATTAGTAGGGTGTTGGCTTGTTGGGCGTATTGCGATGTGGCCAGGAGTCGGCTTGCCATCATGGTTAGTGATATTGCTGGATAGCAGTTTCTTTATATATGCCGGACTATTCCTGGCTAAATTGATTTATCAAAAGAAACAAAAGCGTAATTACTTTGCAGTGGTGGTGTTGCTGCTACTGATTTTTACCAATATTAACTTTCATCTATCCAGTCAGGCGCAGCAGTTTGAAACTGCAAGCAACAGTTTATATTCAGCTGTATTTCTGATTACGCTGATGATGGCAGTCATCGGTGGCCGTATCATTCCGATGTTTACGGCTAATGCCACGCAGATTCCAGCCAGACCTCGTTGGACATGGTTGGACAGGGCAGCGTTGTTTTCTGTCTGGTTGATTGTGGCGGTGTTTTTCCTGCAAATACAGGCATGGATATCAGATTATTTAATAGCTGTCATGCTGGTTATAGCGGCATGTCTCACAGCCATAAGATGTGCCTGTTGGCGGTTTTTCACTACCTTATCTCATCCCTTACTATGGTCATTACACCTGAGTTACTGGTGTATTCCTCTTGGTTTTAGTCTGCTCGCCTATCACTATGTAGGGGGTGATGTGAGCATGAATGATGCCTTGCATGCCTTAACCGTCGGCGGCATGGGCGGGCTTATTTTAAGCATGATCTCACGTGTCTCACTCGGTCATACCGGCAGACCGATTATTGCGTCTTCAAAGATTAAAGTCGCTTTTATCTGCGTGTTGATAGCCGGCTTAGTCAGAACGCTGCTGTTTAGCGTATTTTCAGCTAGTCTTTTCATTCTATGGCTCAGTATTCTGCTCTGGGTGTTGGCGTACAGTATTTTTCTGTATCAATACACCCCGATTTTATTCGCTGAAAAAAAAGGTTGAGCTTGATAAAACCTTTCGCTATATGAGGATGATTTAAATAGGTATAATTTATGCTTATTTTGTATCCCGTGATTTAAATTATGACGCATGCTTTAAAACAACTCATGCTATGGCTGGGGATTGAGAAAAACAGAACCAGCCATAGCGAAAAAGTGATCTCAGCATTCGGGGCAATGGTCGGTATTCTCGTGACCATCCTGATGACAAAATGGCTGTCACAGCATATTGCAATCAGTGCGGGTTCAGAGTTATTGATTATTGCCTCTTTCGGTGCCACCGCCGTACTGGTGTTTGCTGTTCCTCATGGCGCCTTATCACAACCATGGCAAGTGATCGGAGGTCATTTGATTTCTGCTGCTGTGGGTGTGACCTGTCAATATCTTCTCGGTACAACGCCACTGGCAGCTGCTATTGCCGTGGGTTTGGCGGTGGGGCTGATGTATTACACGCGCTGCATCCATCCACCAGGTGGCGCCACTGCATTAAATGCCGTTATGGGTGTGGCTGGTATTACACAACTGGGCTACAGCTATCTGCTTTTCCCCGTGTTGATTAATGTCATCGCTATCCTGCTGGTGGCAATTGTGTTTAATGCCTTATTTCACTGGCGACGCTACCCAGTGCATTTATCCAGACTGGTTACGGAACCAGTTCAATTAGAGGTGCCTTCCGAAGACGTCTCTCTGACCACCGAAGATTTTAATGCTGCTATCCGTGAGCTGGATTCCTTCGTGGATTTAACCGAAGAAGGCTTGAGTGAACTCCTGGAAAAAGCCAAACAAAATGCCTTACTGCATATCGAGCATCCAGAAAAAATCAGCACAGGCAAGTTCTACAGCAATGGCAAAATTGGTCACACATGGGCCGTTCGCCGAGTCATAGACGAGGGCAAAGAAGGTAGTAAAAATGATGTGGTTATCTACAAAAATGTAGCCGGTAATGACCTATACAACACCGGCATGCTGGAACGCGAAGCCTTCCGTCAATGGGCCAAATTTGAAGTCTACGAACAAAATGGTCGCTGGTTGAGATTGAGCTAGCGAACATCACGATATTTATCGTCCAATGCTTTTGAATGTTGCTTGGCCGTTAAAACTATGGAATATTGACCTAATATCAATAGATTGCATTGCGGCTACTAGAATAGTTTGTAAAGGATTTAAAGGGACGTAGAAATGGATTGTTCAATATGAATATCGCTTATTCTCCGAAATACTCTGACTTCCAAGAGAATCAAGGTATGGCTCTATTTTCCCAGCCCACTTCATCTTTTTGGCTATATTTGCCAAAAAAAATAATCGCGTTTTTATTAATAATGGGTAAGCGGATTAAAT
>NZ_DDNT01000006.1:0-44790 GCF_002341285.1 Methylophaga sp. UBA2513
TCCCATGTGAAAGTAGGTCACTGCCAGGCTTTAATATAAAACAAGCCCATCTAAACGGATGGGCTTTTTTTATATCTAAAACCCTGACATGACTTCTCTTGACTCAGGGAGCAGCCCATGTGACATTTTTGTCAGGAACAAAAATGGACAGCAATAGCTGCCCGAAGGGTGAAGTACAGGGAGGCTCTTCATCAAAGTAGGTCACTGATAACGGCTCCTGCGTTATCGGCATACAAGACATCCGTGTAAATAACTGCCAGGCTTTAATACAAAAAAAAACAGTCGACATCTGTCGTCTGGTTTTTATTTATCTAATGTTTAGACCGTGACCTACTTGAACGAAGTGACCGCCAATCGCTCCTGCATTGGCGACATACCGCCATCCATGGACATAACAAAAACATCAGGAATGTTTTGGATGAGCGAAGGGAAGTCGCGCCGCGATTTGCACCAGGGATGGGGCAAACAAAGTAGGTCACTGATAACTGCTCCTACGTTATCGGCATACATGACATCCATGCATATAACGCCCATACATACTCTAGTTCACAGTTCTTAAGCTCTACACTGAGCGAATTGTACTACTTTGTTCGTTATATGCGAATCCAAA
The DNA here is from genome assembly GCF_002341285.1 of Methylophaga sp. UBA2513. Taxonomy (NCBI): domain Bacteria; kingdom Pseudomonadati; phylum Pseudomonadota; class Gammaproteobacteria; order Thiotrichales; family Piscirickettsiaceae; genus Methylophaga; species Methylophaga sp. UBA2513. The sequence goes on from NZ_DDNT01000006.1 coordinate 611, forward strand.
TCTGAATAGACTTAGTGGCTGCCCAAAGCGTATGGCGGCGGCTTTAAATTAGCCGCCGGAAGAGGCAGAACTGAAGTCAGATTGCTGAAGACATTCATGTACTATCTGTAAAATGTACCCATGCGCCTTAATGCAGTATGCGTTAGAGGTGCTTTATACCAAGACTTAATCGATAATAATTCTGAGAATTAGATACTGAAATCGCGTATAGACGGTATATCGAGCAAGAAAGATGGAACATTTAAAAAAACATTAAGCATACTGAGACAGACATGTAGAGCTGTCTCTGATGCCTCAGACCGTATTGTCAATTGGTTATGATAAAGCTATCTTCGGCGTGAAAATATTCTTTCATTTATTAACTAGCTGATAATTAGACTCAGTAAATCTTGGCGAGCAAATGGCTAAAAATATCAGATCACAACCGCCGTTATTAGTAATGCGTTGTGGTGTTAGTGGTGGAATAATGACGATATCCCCTGCAGATACAAGTTCTGCTTGATTATCTCCTAGTTCGACTAATCCTTCCCCTTCTAAAATGACATAACGTTCTGTTGTCGCGTTTAAACGATGCCATTGTGTCGTGACGCCTGGACAAACTCTGGCTTGAGCTATTGATACATCAGAGTCATGTGAATCATTAGAAAGTTCGTTTATATAGCACCCTTCAAAAAAGAAATACTCTTTCTCTCGTGAGTAACGATGTATTGTGGGAGTTGTCATTTAACTGTCAGATCTCAAATCAATTTCTCAGAGTAGATGCTGGCTCAATGTCCATGGAGAAAATCATGCTGGATATATTCTAACGAACTCAGAGAAGTTTAAAACATATATCCATGCTATTGACCAACAAAATGTTGATTCGATAACTAGAAATGATTATTTGATTAATCCGCGAGTGCAGCCAACAGTAAAGAATCTCAATTAAGAGCCTTAAGAAAATAAATTCCAAATGATGAGAAAAGGGTGGCTATCAAAATCTCTCCCCTACTATTAACCTAATAACATTACTGTAGTTAGATGAATGAAGTTGCTTTGGCTATTTTTAGAATCTTATTGACCTGCTAGCCAATCATCATCGGAGCCTTCATTCATTCCTTCAAACAGATACGTTGATAAATAGCGTTCACCTGTATCCGGGAGCATTGCTAGAATTGTACTTCCAGGCTTTGCAGTTTCAGCTACTTTCATCGCGGTAGCTAAAGTGCCACCACATGATAGGCCAACAAAAATCCCTTCTTCACTTGCTAAACGGTGCGCCCAAGTTTTAGCTTCATCGTCTGTGACTGAGTACAGTTCGTCATAAACATTTCGATTTAATACATCAGGAATAAAATCAGGTGTCCAACCTTGGATTTTGTGCGGAGCCCAGTCATTACCGGCTAACATCGAAGCGGCAGCCGGCTCTGTTGCAATTATTTTGGTCTCTGGGCGAGCGGCTTTGATGATTTCACCGGCTCCAGTAAGTGTTCCACCTGTCCCCCAACCTGAAACCCAATAATCGAGAGGCTTACCAGCAAAGTCAGAGAGTATCTCCGGACCAGTTGTGTTGCGATGATAAGCCGGATTAGCTGGATTTTCGAACTGTTTAGCCAAAAACCAACCATATGTCTCAGCAAGTTCTTCAGCTTTTCTTACCATGCCTTTGCCGCTCTCTGCGGCTGGTGTCAGGATGACCTTTGCGCCTAAAGCACGCATAATTTTGCGTCTTTCTACTGAAAAGGTTTCTACCATCGTTGCGACAAAAGGATAACCTTTTGCTGCGCATACCATAGCGAGCGCAATACCAGTATTGCCTGATGTTGCTTCAACTACTGTTTGACCAGGTTTTAATACGCCACGTTTTTCAGCATCGTCTATAATCGCGTATGCTAAACGGTCTTTAACAGAACCCATCGGGTTGAAGGACTCAACCTTTACATACATATTCACATGATCTGGGGCGATATTATTTAATTTAACAACAGGTGTGTTGCCTATCGTATCGAGTATGCTGTTATATATCATATTATGTATTCGCTTCGTTAACTTATTGATATCGCTTTTTACTATAAGTCAGCTGCGGTGCTTTTATAGTAAATTATTTTCATAGCCATCAATTATCGCTTGAGCCGCTTCAATGTTATCTCGCTCGACAAAGACATGAGCAAAATCTGTAGCTGGGAGATCACCAACCGCGCCTTGTAGGAAGTGTCCGCCAACATGACATTCAATTTCGTGACTTTTTAATAAACCTGCGACTATGTGAGCCTCAAGAATATTATTAGCGCGAAATACTAGTTGCATTCGTTTTGTCTCCAATTAATATTGAGACTGGCACTCAGTTTAAAAAAAACAATGTGGTAAACGTTATTTTGTCGTTACATGTATTTGTTGTTTTGTGGATTGTTTAGCGGGTTTTTTGCTGTTTTCGATATTTGATGATGTCTGCAGAGCTCGTAATATATTTTGTCGTGTGATGGAGCCCACTAAGCGGTTATCTTTTATCACCGGCAAACATTTGTATACCGTTGATAAAAAGGTTTGTGCTATTTCGATGATAGAGTCTTCAACATCTGCTGTGGCACATTCAGAGTTCATGAATTCTCCGACTTGACCCGCTGCTTCACCTTGATATGCCGCATTAAGAGCAACTTGCATACAATCTTTTTCTGATAAGAAACCGATGAGGTTGCCATGATGATCAATGACCGGTGCACCGGATAGTTTAAATTCTACAAGTTGGTTAATTGCACGAAGTATGTCCATATCTGGCGTGAAGGTAATTTTAGTACCATTCATGTAATCTTTAACTTTCAACGGTGCTAACATGTTTACCTCCTCAAATAGGTGCTATTTTTGCTGTGCTTTTCGCTTTTCGCATGCTTCTTTTTCCTGAGCAGAACATGCGCCACCACAACTTCCGCTCAATCCAACTTGATTTAGACCGCCACAACTACCTTTGATCGCTGAACGACCGAATAGTACACCTATTGCCATTGCAGCAGTGATAATCAGTAGTAATACAAATGCGGCGATAAAAGTTGTCATCTAACCTCCAAAGTCATCCAAGAAGATGTTTTCACGTTCAACACCTAAATCTTCAAGCATATTAATGACTGCAGCATTCATCATTGGTGGACCACACATATAGAACTCACAGTCCTCAGGTGCTGGGTGATCCTTCAAATAGTTTTCATACAGCACGTTATGGATAAAGCCAGTGTACCCCTGCCAATTATCTTCTGGCAACGGATCTGATAAGGCCACATTCCAAGTGAAGTTTTCATTCTCTGCAGCCAGCTCATCAAAGTCTTCGGTATAGAACATCTCACGTAAACTGCGGGCACCATACCAGAAGCTGATCTTACGATCGGCTTTAATTCTGCGAAGCTGATCGAAAATATGTGAACGCATAGGTGCCATACCCGCACCACCACCAATAAAGACCATTTCCTTGTCAGTGTCTTTTGCAAAGAACTCACCGAATGGTCCTGATATGGTTACCTTATCACCTGGTTTTAAATTGAAGATATAAGATGACATTTGACCTGGTGGAATATCATCGTTATCAGGTGGTGGAGAAGCTATCCGAACGTTCAGCATAATGATGCCTTTCTCTTCAGGATAGTTCGCCATTGAATAAGCACGTACAACGTCTTCTTTTACTACAGACTTATACCGCCACATATCAAAGCGATCCCAGTCACCCCGGTAATCATCTTCTACATCGAAGCTTTTATATTCAACCGTATGAGGAGGGCACTCAATTTGAATAAATCCTCCTGCACGGAAATTAACATCTTCACCTGTAGGCAGTTCAAGAACAAGCTCTTTGATAAAGGTTGCTACGTTATGATTAGAGCGGACAGTACATTCCCATTTTTTGACACCGAAAACTTCTTCGGGCACTTCAATTTTCATGTTCTGTTTAACCGCTACTTGGCAGGATAAACGGTCACCTTCAGCGGCTTCACGCTTAGTAATGTGTGACTCTTCTGTCGGAAGGATTGAGCCACCACCTTCAAAAATTTTGACCTTACACTGTCCGCAAGTACCACCGCCACCGCAAGCTGAAGATACAAATAGATCTGCATCAGCGAGTGCGCCTAGTAATTTGCTACCCGCTTTTGTCTTGATGGTTTTTTCATCATTGATGACGATTTCAATATCACCCGTTGAGACTAATCGTGAGCGTGCTCCTAGTATCAAAAATACTAAGGCCATGATGATAAGGGTAAATAGTACGATGCCGAGTACGATTTCCATTACAATTGAATCCCAGAAAATGCCATAAAACCAAGTGCCATAAGTCCTGCGGTAATAAACGTAATGCCCAAACCTTGCAGTCCATCAGGTACATCTGAATATTTGAGTTTCTCACGTATGCCAGCGATAGCTGTAATAGCCATGGCCCAGCCGAGACCACTACCTACCCCGTATACAGCACTTTCAGATAGATTGTAGTCACGTTCAACCATGAATAGGGTTCCCCCAAGAATCGCGCAGTTCACAGTGATTAATGGTAAGAAAATACCTAGCGCGTTATACAGGGCGGGGGCATATTTATCCATGGCCATTTCGAGGATTTGTACCATGGCAGCGATAACGCCGATGTAGCTGATGAGCCCAAGGAAGCTTAAGTCAACATCTGGTAAGCCTGCCCAAGCCAGTGCGCCATCCTTGAGTAGATATTGGTAAATTAAGTTATTTGCCGGTACGGTAATCGTCTGAACCATGATGACAGCGATACCAAGCCCTAGTGCTGTTTCAATCTTTTTTGATACAGCAAGGAATGTACACATCCCTAAAAAGAAGGATAGAGCCAGGTTCTCAATAAAAATTGAGCGTACGAATAGGCTAAGATAATGTTCCATCTACAATACCTCCGTACGATGAACTTGATGGATTTGATAGTCGGGAGCTTCAACTTGCTCTTTCTTCCAGCTACGAACAGCCCAAATCAGTAGGCCAATAACAAAGAAAGCACTAGGCGGCAGCAACATAAGACCATTTGGGATATACCAACCACCGTCATTGGCCACTGGGATCACTTGATAGCCAAATAATTTACCGGCGCCCAAGAGCTCACGGAAGAATGCCACCAACATCAAAATAAGACTGTAGCCTAAGCCGTTACCGATGCCATCCAAAAAGCTTAGCATCGGTGGATTTTTCATTGCATATGCTTCTGCACGACCTAATACAATACAGTTAGTGATGATTAAGCCAACAAAAACAGACAACTGTTTACTCGCTTCAAAAGCGTAGGCTTTGAGTATCTGATCCACAATAATCACCAGTGAAGCGATGATGGTCATCTGGACGATGATTCGAATACTACCAGGAATATGTTTACGGATAGCACTGATACAGGCACCTGAGAAAGCTGTTACTGTTGTCAAAGCCAATGACATAATGAGTGCAGACATCATGTTAGTGGTAACAGCTAATGCAGAGCAGATACCCAGTACCTGAAGTGTAATTGGATTGTTATCAATGAGAGGATCGATAACATTATTTTTTGCTTGGCTTGCCATAAGTTATTTCCCCAATTCCGAATGCATGTTTTTCAGGTAAGGTCCAAAACCTTGGTCACCTAACCAGAATTGTAGAAGGTTGGTGACACCATTACTGGTCAATGTCGCACCAGATAAGCCATCAACTTTATATTCTGCATCAGGTGTACTAGGCTCAACATGCCCACGAATGACGCGTATTTCTACATTACCTTCTTCATCAAAAACTTTCTTGCCAATCCATTGAGCGCGCCATTTAGGGTTGTCAACTTCACCGCCAAGACCGGGTGTTTCAGCATGTTGATAGAAGCGTAAACCACGAATAGTGTTGAAGTCACTCTCCAGAGCTAAAAAGCCATATAACGTTGACCATAAACCATAGCCGTGAACAGGCAGCACCACTTGTTGAATATTGTCACCATCTTTCAGAATATATACAGGTGCGTACTTAGCGCGACGACCAATGCCGGCAATATCATCCTTGTCATCAATATTAATGCTCATTTGCGGGTCAGCTGATGCCGCACGTTGGTCATAACTAACGGGATCGATATCCTTGTCAGCATAATTACCTGTATCTAGATCAATCAATTTCACTTCAAACTGACTGAACAATTCATCAACGCTACCAGACTGATCATTTAAGCCTGTGACAGCAAGAATATTCTTTTTGATGTCAGCTTTCTTATTATCATCTTGTATCGGCCGTAAGTATACGGCCGCTGTAGATACCAGGACTGAACAAACCAGACATAACAGAATAGCGATAAAGAGTGTTTTTTTCGGATCATCATTAGGCAAATTTAATAACCCACCTAATAATCCTTTTTTTGTATTAGTTTCAGCCATGATGTTAACTTCGCTTCAATCTGCGTTTGATATTGGCCTGAACAACAAAATAGTCGATCAGGGGGGCGAAAATATTGCCAAATAATATGGCCAGCATAATACCTTCTGGGAAGGCTGGGTTCACGACACGAATCATAATCGCCATAAAACCAATCAATGCCCCATATATCCATCGGCCTTTATTTGTCATTGCTGCTGAGACAGGGTCTGTCGCCATAAAGACCATACCAAAAGCAAGGCCGCCCATCGTTAAATGCCAGTACCACGGTACACTAAACATAGGGTTTGTATCACTGCCTATTAGATTAAATAATAGGGTTGTAGCAAACATACCCAAAAATACGCCGAGAATAATCCTAAAATTGGCTACACGGGTATAGATGAGAAAAGCAGCACCGATCAAAATAGCAAGAGTTGATGTTTCCCCTAATGAGCCAGGCATAATGCCAAAGAAGGTTTGAGACCAGCTATAGCCTGCTGACTCAACAGCATCGATGCCACCTGATGCTGCTAGTGCTAATGGGGTCGCACCAGTATAGCCATCGACTGCAGTCCATACTGCGTCACCTGACATAGCTGCAGGATAGGCAAAGTACAGGAATGCACGGCCTGTTAATGCGGGGTTGAGGAAGTTTTTACCCGTACCACCGAATACTTCTTTACCCAAAACGACACCAAAAATGATACCGAGTGCGACCATCCATAACGGTGTTGAAGGTGGAAGTGTGAGGGTGTACAGCATGGAACTGACTAAGAAACCTTCATTGACTTCATGATTCCTGACTGCTGCAAAGATGACCTCAAAAACACCCCCAGCAACGAGTGTGGTGATGTACATGGGTAAAAAGTAAAGCAGCCCGTGGAACATATTAGCGAATAGACTATTGGGATCGTAGGCAATGCCTAACGAGCTCATTATCCAATTACGCCAGCCATCTAAGTCTGTCATGCCCATCTGTGTAATTGCGTTGTTGGCTTGAAAACCTGTATTCCAGAGCATCAATAACAACACAGGGAACGTGGCTACAACAACATAGCTCATTACCCGCTTGAGATCGATAGCATCACGGACGTGAGGAGAGCCTCTTGTTACATCAGCGGGTGAATAAATAAACGTATCCACCATCTCATATAACGCGAAATACTTTTCGTATGGGCCGCCTTTCTGAAATTGTGGCTCGATACGATCAAGAAAACGTCTTAAGCGTGCCATCAACTATCCTTCTATCTCAATTTGTGTCAAATTCGTTCTAAGTGCTGGGCCATAGTCATATTTACCTGAACAGACAAAGGAACATAATGACAAATCTTCTTCGTCGAGTTCCAAACAGCCCAGCTGTTGTGCTGTATCAGTGTCTTTAACCAGCAAAGAGCGCAGTAACTGTGTCGGCAAAATATCCAGTGGCATGACTCGTTCAAAAACACCTACTGGAACCATCGCACGGGGACTGCCATTTTGTGATGTCGTTAAAGGGACATCTTTTTGACGAAAAATGCTCGAAAAGAAAACATTAAGCGAAGAAAATTTGCCTTTACCACCGGGACGAATCCAACCGAGTAACTCACGCTCAACACTTTCAGCAATCACTGAGATTTGATTATGAAAACGGCCTAGATAGGCTGCCCAGTTGTTAGCCGTATGGCCATGCAACACAGAACCAGAAATGATACGAGACTGAATATTCTGAACTTCACCAAACACTAAGTCCTGGGTGCTAGCTCCCAGACGTGTGCGAATTAGGCGAGGCTTGTTTACCAGTGGTCCGGCAAAAGAAACAACGCGCTCAACCCAGAGGCGTCCAGTTGTGAAAAGCTTACCAATGGCGATGACATCTTGATAACCGATAGTCCACACTGATTTGCTAGCGCTGACCGGTTCAAGGAAATGAATGTGTGTACCCGCTAAACCTGCTGGGTGGGGACCAGAAAAAGTATGAACTTCGATATTATTTTTCTGATTGACTGGAAGGGCTGTGTCTGGAGCCTGGCAGACATAGACTTTTCCTTCTGTCAGTTGACTGAGAATCGTTAAACCATGTTTAAACTCTTCAGCATATTCGCTAATGATAATACTGGGATCAGCGGCAAGAGGGTTGGTATCAATGGCCGTGACAAAAATCGCATCAGGGACAGCTTCAACAGCTGGGGAGCGGCTGTATGGACGTGTGCGGAATGCTAGCCATAAACCTGAGTCAATCAAGTTTTTTGTGATATCTGCACGCTTTAGATTATCGAGATTGTTAGCATCATATTGTTCGAAAGTGATTTCATCATCACCCTCTAACTCAATTATCACTGATTGTAATGCTCGTTTCGCACCACGATTGATGGCTTTTACGATGCCTGCTCCGGGGGAGGTAAATTGAACACCTGGGTTCTTTTTATCAGTGAATAATGGCTGTCCGAGTTTAACTTTCTGGCCTTCTTCCACCATCATCGTAGGTTTCATACCTACATATTCATTACCCAATATGGCTACTGAATTGACTTTATTGCCATCATAGATAGTTTGTTCGGGTTTCCCCGAGATGGGCAAATCTAGCCCTTTCTTAATCGAGAAATGCATACTTCACCTGATCAGGAGACAACGGACGTACCTGCTATCTGTGTTACGTTAAATTCCCAGCTTGTAAGTATAAGTATTGTTTCTGATGAAAGAAAGCAGAAATCCCGATAAATATCAGCTTAAATCATTCATCTGCTTGAATGCGATCAGATTCTTTCAGCCATCTATAGGCAAGAACGAACCCTAAAAAGCTAAACACGCTAGCAATTAAAAATGTCCATATGGCGCCAGGGCTATCCCACATATAACCGCTGAATAAGCTGCCAATCACACCACCGGCACCAAAGCTGGCACTGCTGTATAAGGCTTGTCCTCTCCCTTGTGTTGGCCCTGTGAAATGGCGATGAACCCAAGCAATTGCAGACGCATGAAAACTACCATAACTTGCAGCATGTAATAATTGAGCGAGAATTAGCACAGTAAGGTTTTGCGGAAATAGGGCTATCAAAATCCAACGCAGTGTTGTAAGTAACAGGCTAGCCATGAAGACATTACGGAGTCCGAACTTGGGAAGCCAACGATGCATCACCAGAAATATGGCCACTTCAGCTAAAACACCGAGCGCCCATAATTGTCCAATCAAGCTGCTACTGTAATCATACTGTTCAAGGTAAATGGTATAGAAGGTGTAGTAGGGACCATGACTTGCTTGCATCAATAAGCAAACCAGCAAAAAAGCAATCACGCTGGGTCTTTTTAATAAGGTTCTTAACGACGTTGTTTGGTGATGAGCGGTCTTTGCTGATTCCGGTACTGTGAGGCTAAATAGCCAGATACCAATGACACTAAAGAGCAGTGCTGTAGGGACAATGTCAGGTTCAAAATGCTCTAGTAAATTGCCTAAAATCACGACAATGGTGATAAAGCCAATTGACCCCCATAAACGCACTTTACTGTAATAATGACTATCTTCACCGAGGTGTTGCAATGTGGTGACTTCAACCTGGGGTAACGATGCATTCCAGAAGAAGCTGAATAGCATCAAAATTATGGCTACGGCGAGGTATGATTGCTCGATGAATATAGCCGAAAATACGATGATGGTGGCAAAGCTAGCGAGCCTTACAATACGCATTCGGCGATCGTAATGGTCTGCTATCCATCCCCAAATATTGGGTGCGATAATTCTTGAGCCCATCAAGATGGCTGTCAGCTCACCAATTTGACTCGGACTAAATCCTTCCCATTTTAGATATAGACTCCAGTAGGGGACTAAGATCCCCAGACAGGCAAAATAGAAGAAGTAAAAGCCGGACAGGCGCCAGTATGGCAATTGGGATAAAGGCACCTGAACGATTTATGCTTGGCCTGGAATGATCGGCGTATCAGTTACGACATCCATATTTTGTGCACGATGACGTAAAACGTGATCCATCAGAACTAGTGCCAACATTGCTTCTGCAATAGGCGTGGCTCGGATACCGACGCAAGGATCATGGCGACCTTTAGTCACAACTTCAATCGCATTTCCTTGAGTATCAATACTACGACCAGGCAAACGTAAACTAGAAGTTGGCTTTAAAGCAATACTGACAAGTAAATCCTGACCGCTGGTGATGCCACCTAATGTGCCACCTGCATGATTACTGAGGAACCCATCAGCCGTGATTTCATCTCGATGTTCAGTTCCTTTTTGAGTAACCGCATCAAAGCCAGCGCCGATCTCAACGCCCTTCACTGCATTGATACTCATCATCGCATGGGCGATATCGGCATCAATACGATCAAATATGGGTTCGCCCAAACCAACAGGAACATGACGAGCCACAACATTAATTCTGGCTCCAACTGAGTTGCCTTCTTTACGTAAGGCATCCATATAGTTTTCGAGTTCAGATTCTTTATCTGGATCAGGTGAAAAAAAGGCACTTTTTTCAACATGTGACCAGTCTAATGTATCGACTTTTATCGGTCCCAGTTGTGATAAATACGCCTGTATTTCAATGCCATAACGTTCTCGAAGGTATTTTTTGGCAATACCGCCGGCAGCGACACGCATGGCGGTTTCTCGTGCTGAAGAACGACCACCGCCACGATAATCACGCATGCCGTATTTTTGGTGGTAAGTGTAATCCGCATGCGCTGGTCTGAACTGATGCATGATGTTGCCGTAATCTTTGGATCGTTGATCAACGTTTTCAATCAACATCCCAATAGGCGTGCCTGTTGTTTTGCCTTCAAATACACCAGATAGAATCTTAACTTGGTCAGGCTCACGGCGTTGTGTTTCATGGCGCGATTTACCTGGGCGCCGACGGTCTAAATCTCTTTGGAGATCCGCTTCTGTGAGTTCAAGTCCTGGAGGACAACCATCTACGATACATCCTAAAGCTTGTCCATGACTCTCACCAAAAGTGGTCACAGTGAAGAGTTTTCCAAAGGTATTACCTGACATATCTCATTCCGATTGGCATTAAGGTTAAACAATAAATAATTTGGCAAAGCCTAAAAAGGCGACAAAGCCAACAACGTCTGTAACGGTCGTTAGCAAAACACTGCCAGACAGGGCCGGATCGATACCAATTCGCTTCAGCCCCAGTGGTATGGTGACCCCAGCTAGTGCGGCTGCGACTAAATTAATAACGATGGCGCTCCCTATAAGCAGGCCCAAAGACAGGCTATTAAACCAGATCACAGTCACTACTGCGATAGCCGTCGCCCATATCAAACCATTGGTGGCGCCTACTAACATTTCTTTGCGCAACAGCCAGCGCTCATTTTTGCTGTTCAACTGACCTAATGCCATCGAGCGAATAACGAGTGTTAATGTTTGACTACCGGCTATCCCCCCCATGCTGGCAACGATTGGCATAAGAACAGCCAGCGCGACTTGTTTTTGGATAGTTGTTTCAAACAGACCAATTACCCATGAGGCAAGAAAAGCTGTAATTAAGTTAACAGCGAGCCAGATGGAGCGGCGATTGACGCTTTTTTTCACTGTTGCGAAAGTATCTTCATCTTCGCCTAAGCCCGCCATGCTTAACATGGAGTGCTCTGCTTCATCACGAATAACGTCTACAACGTCATCAATCGTGATACGACCAAGTAGACGGTTATCTTTATCTACCACTGGTGCAGAAATCAGGTCATGTTTTTCAAATCGTCTTGCCACATCACGATCAGTCATATTTGCTGGAATAGGATCCACTTGATGTGACATGACTTCACTGACCAATAATGAGCGACTTCGACTGACAACCTGAGAGAGCCTTAACGTGCCAAGGTAGTGATCATTGTGGTCAACCACGTATAAGCTGTCGGTATTTTCCGGTAACTCACCGAGCATACGTAAATAACGTAAAACGACTTCTAAGGTGATATCCGTCCTGACGGTGGTGACGTCGGTGTTCATCAAACCACCGGCGCTATCCTCGTCATAGGCTAAAACGGCTTCAACACGACGCCTGTGTTGAATGTCCATCGCACGTAATATTTCATGCACAACATGATCGGGGAGATCCTGCAGAATATCGGCGATATCGTCTGTATCAAGGTCTTCGGTGGCATTGATGAGATCGGCCGTGTCCATATCCGTCATCAGATCGGTACGGACTTCTTCACCAATATAGGATAGAACCTCACCACGCAGATCGGGATTAATCAGGGGCCAGCAGATTTTTCTTTCGTTAGGTGGTAAAGATTCAAGTAAATGAGCTGTTTCTGCCGGATGCAGGCCCGCCAGTAAACGACGCATTCTGACAAAACGTCCGCTTTGCAATGCATCGGATAAAGCATTGATTGATTGATTAAGGGCGTGGTCGTGGTCCAGCTCAGACATATCCAGTTCTCAACGGTGGAGGTGTTTAGGATTGTGATTAGGCTTTATTTTAGCTTGCTTAGCCTTTACTGGATAGCGTGAGATAGCTTGTGGCTAATGAAATACTCTGATTTGGTGAGATTTTTTCCTATCAAAATCATTCATTACAGCCTTGCTAATGTTTATTACCTTCTAACTTAGTGACTGGGGCCATTAATATCTTCTAATAACAAATCAAGGGCTAAGGGGTCAGTTGTATTCATGATATCCAATGTGTTGAGTGGTAATTCACTCAAATTGGTTTCATTTATCACCTGTTTCACTTCAAGTATGGCATTGGGATGCATACTGAAGTTTTCCAAGCCCATGGCAAGTAAGAGTCTGGTATAGCGTGGATCACCAGCCATTTCACCACACATAGATACATCGACATTGTGCTGTTTACCCGCTTGCAGCGTCATATAGATTAGTCGTAATACAGCAGGGTGCAGCGGGTCGTAAAGGTAGTTGACGTGATCATCTATACGGTCGATGGCAAGTGTATATTGGATGAGATCATTGGTACCAATCGAGAGAAAGTCGACATGCTGTGCGAAAATTTCGGCACAGACTGCGCTCGCTGGCACTTCAATCATCGCCCCCACCTCAATGTGATGATCGTATTCGAGGTGTTCTTTATCTAATTCTTGCTTGCACTGTTCCAATAGGTTTTTTGCCTGCAATAGTTCATTCACCGTCGATATCATCGGGAACATGATTTTGATTTTGCCATAGGCCGAGGCGCGCAAAATGGCTCTTAATTGTGTACGAAACATGGTTGGTTGAGTCAAACATAGACGAATCGCACGCATGCCCAGTGCCGGATTGGTCACAACCGTCTGGTTCAGGTTGCGTCCACCATCGACTGTTTTATCTGCGCCAAGGTCAAAGGTACGTATGGTGACTGGCTGATTATTCATACCTTCAACCACATCACGGTATGCTGACAATTGCTCTTCCTCCTCAGGAGGGGACAACCGGTTCATGTATAAGAACTCAGTACGGTAAAGCCCTATACCTTGAGCGCCGGCACTACTGATAGTGGTGACATCCTCTGGCAATTCGGCATTAGCTAATAGTGTGACGGATTTGCCATCACGTGTTTTAGTGGGTTGAGATTTATATCGACTGAGTGAGGAGATATGCTCACGGAAAGCAATCAATCTGCCTTCATATTCAAATTGGGTGCGTTCATCTGCCCCCAATAGCATCACACCTGTCTCGCCATCGACAATCAGTGGTTCGTTATCCTGTACATAGCGTCGGACTGACTCAACACCTACGATGGCTGGAATACCTAAACTTCTCGCTAAGATAGTTGTGTGAGATGTCGCGCCACCGTGTTCGGTGACAAAAGCCACAATTCCCTGATGTTGCATCAGTACGGTATCTGCCGGGGTCAGATCTTCGGCGATAATGATGTGGCCCTTGAGCCGGCCATCAGGAATTTCGTGATCAGCGACTTCTTGATCTGCCAGAATACGATGAATACGGTTGACCACATGATCCACATCATCACGGCGTGTACGGAGATAAGGATCGTCCATTTCATTAAAGACATTGATCAAAGCGTCACGCTGTAATTGCAAAGCCCATTCGGCATTACAACGGCGCTGACGGATCATGTCGACCGGAATCTTATTCAGCGAAGAGTCGCTTAACATTAATAGATGTGTATCAATGAAAGAAGTGACATCAGCTGGGGCATTTGCTGGAATATGATTACGAATGGATTTTAATTGTTGTTTTGCTTGATCAATGGCATCAAGAAAACGATCCACTTCCTGTTCAATAGCAAAAGCCGGTATGAGATATTCACGAACATCTGGTTGATTATGAAAAAGAATATGGGCACGGCCCATAGCAATGCCACGAGAGACGCCAATACCTTGCAACTCAAGTGTCATTCACCTTCTCCAAAATAATCATTTATCAGGGTATCCAAGGAGGCTAATGCTTGTTCCGCATCTGCACCTTCTGCAGTGACTGTGATTTCAGAGCCTTTTGCGGCTGCCAGCATCATTACACCCATAATGCTTTTTCCATTCACCGTTCTGTTTTCTCTTGAGACGGTAATGTCTGCTTGGTGAGCTGATGCCGTTGTGACGAATTTAGCTGCAGCTCTGGCATGCAACCCTAGTTTATTAATTATTGTGAATGTTTTTGTCATCATTTTCTTGAGTAGCCTGTGTGATGACAGCGAACCACGCCTTCTTGTCCACCACTTAACGCTTTTATTTCGAGCTCTTCTAAATTAAGGGCTGGGTAATTCAAAACACGTATCAGCATAGGAAGGTTGAGACCCGAGACCACCCGGATATCTGTTCTATCAGATACGGCGCACGCTATATTACTAGGCGTTGAACCGAACATGTCAGTCAGTATGAGGATACCGTGACCTTGATCAAGTTTTTTTAAGTCTTCATCCATTTCTAATCGAATGGCTTCCGGATTATCTTTGGTTTCGATAGAAATGACTTTCGTCGGAAGAGGGCAGCAAGATAACATTTGACGAGCGGTATTGATGAGCTCTGTACCGATGTTATTGTGCGAAACGAGTAAAACGCCTACGGTCATATTAGTTCTCTATAAAAACAGCCATGGCTGTAGATAGACAAATTGGCTCTGCCTCTGTCTTTAAACGATAATGAATGTAATAGATATACGACATGTCATCAAGTTAATGTGAAATGCTCATTGCTGAATTTGCTGTTGTTGCCGGTATTTTAGCTGTTCATTCGCATTATTTGTCATTCTTTGCATTTTTAACCAGGTCAGCAACCGTATACTGAGCGAGGATGGATTTGATAATGACAAGTGTAGCATTGGTGTAGCTATGCCCAGAATCTGTTCCTCACTCTGGTTTCCTTCAAGTTGACTCACTTGCTTTAATGTCTCATGCAGGTTTAGCTGAAAGTGTAATGGGCAGGTATCCAGCACGTGCGCGCTGCCAAAATGTTTCCTGATATTGATTGTGCCGAGCTCTCTTGTATTGAGGAGATCTTTCAGTATGGACGGTGCAGTCGCTATCAATTCATGTTTGTGACGATGAATATCAACCACATCATCAGCAACAAATTGATGACCTTCACTAATCAGTTGAAGAGCCAGACTGCTTTTACCTATGCCTGGTGGGCCTTTGATGAGAACACCTAAACCATCAACACAGACCATCACTCCATGAAGTGAGAGGTGTTGGCTAGTTTGAGGCACGATTAATCTTCGTCGATGGAGAGCAGTAACTCAAAAATCTGTTCTGCGCTATTTGCATTGCGCAGTTTCTGGCAGATTTCCGGATCGCGAAATAAAGTCACGAGGCGTGACAAATGTTGTAGGTGATGGTCGGTATCTTCTTCAGGCACGAGTAAACCAAAAGCAATATCGATAGGTTGGTTGTCAACGGATTCAAAAGGAACGGGTGTTTCGAGTGTGAGCATAGCGGCGATGGTATGAGTCAGTCCGGGGACTCGGGCGTGAGGTATAGCCACGCCCTTGCCCAGACCTGTACTGCCTAGTCTTTCTCGTTCTAATAACACCTGAAATATTTTTTCTGCTGTTGTCGCATTCGTATTACTGGCTAACTTCTGACTTAAGTTTTCCAGTACTTTCTTTTTGCTCGTAGCATTGTCATGAAAGCTGATACTGTCAGCGTTAACCAATAATGCGGCAATTAGCATAAAAAAGAATCTCTTATTAGTTGACGTTGTGCTTCATTTCGGCACCGACTGACTGATGATGATCGGTGATTTTATCTTTGTGTTTAATGATTTGACGGTCCAGCTTGGCAACCAGATTCTCAATAGCAGAATACATGTTTTCATTTTCATCTGAGGCGAACAAGTCTGCGCCGCTGACATGAACAGTCGCTTCCGCTTTCTGACGTTGTTTTTCTACTGATAACACAACATGAACATTGGTCATGTGATCAAAATGGCGAGTCAGTTTTTCGAATTTTTTGTTGACGTGATCGCGTAAGCTGTCAGTGATTTCGATATGTTGTCCGCTTAAATTTAACTGCATAATGTTGGACTCCTTTTGAGTGATGATAACTGGTTTTACACCAGTCGTTTACGCTCATTCGATGGCGCAATTGCCAACGTTTCACGATATTTTGCAATTGTTCGTCTGGCGACATTAATACCTTGTTCTCCGAGGATATCGGCAATTTTACTGTCGCTCAATGGTTTTCGTGGATTTTCAGCTGCAACCAGTTTTTTGATGATAGCGCGAATCGCTGTAGCTGAACATTCTCCGCCGGCCTCAGTACTGACATGGCTGGAGAAAAAGTATTTCAGTTCAAAAATTCCGCGAGGTGTATGTAAGTATTTGCGCGTTGTGACCCTGGAAATCGTTGATTCGTGCATTTCCACAGCTTCAGCAATATCGGCCAATACCAGCGGCTTCATCGCTTCTTCACCAAAATCGAGAAAGTCTTTTTGTCTGTCAATAATCGCTTCGGTGACTTTTAATAAGGTTTCGTTGCGGCTTTGTAAGCTTTTCAGAAACCAGCGTGCTTCCTGCAGATTATTTTTCAGATAGGTGTTTTCGGCACTGTTATCAGCCCGATTGATCAGTTGCGCGTAGTGTTCAGCTATTTGCAAGCGTGGGGCATTATCAGGATTAAGAGATAAGACCCACTGACTTTTTGATTTTCTGGCGTACACGTCTGGAACGATATATTCCGTTGTATCTGTCTGGATTTGACTGCCGGGGCGCGGGTTTAAAAGCTGGATAGAGCGAACCAATTCGGTCAATTCATCATCCGACACTTTCAAAGCACGCTTAATTTGGGCGTAGTCGCGTTTGGCCAATGTATCCAGATGTTTATCAATTAACTCTCTCATCAGATCAATGTGAGGTAGACCTGAGGCTTGATACACCCGAAGTTGAATCAGTAAACATTCACGTAAGTCTCTGGCTGCCACGCCGACAGGATCAAAATGCTGTATACGGTGAAGCACGGTCTCGATTTCATCTAACTCTATTTCAGCAAATTCTTCACCTAAGCTTGCTTGGATATCGTCGAGAGAAGTTTTCAGGTAGCCATCATCTTCAATTGAATCAATAATGATAGTCGCGATAGCTTCTTCGATTTCAGTGAAATGAGTCAGTCGCATTTGCCAAAGCAGGTGTTGCTGTAGCGAGTCAGTGCTCTCGTCCTGATTCTCGCGTTCCATATCACCGTCATGAATAACATTGCTGTTACTGGTACTGACGGGTTGATAATCGTAGGTATCTTCCCACTGACTATCTACAGGAAGATCTTCGGGAATATTCTGATTGTCGAGCTCACTGATTTCGCGACTGGTCTGATCTTCGGTGTTTGATTTGCGTGCGTTCTCGTCAACTTCAAAGTCTTCTTCAACTTCGAGCAAAGGGTTGGTTTCGAGTGCTTCCTGAATTTCTGTTTGTAACTCAAGCGAAGACAATTGCAGCAAACGAATGGCTTGCTGTAATTGCGGAGTCATTGACAGACTCTGGCCTACACGCAGCTGTAATGAGGGTTTCACGAGAATTCTTTATGTGTTTTGACGACCATGTAAATATGTTACCGCAAGTCTTATGCCATTGCCTACAGCTACATACAAAATCTTAACTGTAGATTTATTTAATCAGGCCTAAACGATCACAAATGGTGAGTGTCGGGTCAACCTTATTCATGGTGTAGAAATGTATACCAGGTACACCCAAATCGATTAATTGCTGAGTAAAGTCAGTTAAAAAATCAACGGTGAACGCAGTCATTGATGCCGTATCATCGTAAAAAGCTTCCAGTTTCTTGCGAAGCCATCGAGGGATTTCGGCACCACAACCTGCTGAAAATCGAGCCAGCTGGGCATAGTTATTGATGGGCATAATGCCCGGAATGATAGGAATATCAATGCCTTGTTGTTCACAGGCATCAACAAAATAACGATATGCATCAATATTGTAGAAATATTGTGTAATCGCACTATTCGCACCTGCATCCACTTTACGTTTGAAGTTGATAAGGTCATGTTCAGCAGACTGTGCTTGCGGGTGTACTTCAGGATAGGCGGCTACTTCGATGGTAAAGAAGTCACCTGTTTCTTTTCGAATAAACTCAACAAGCTCACTGGCATAACGAAAGTCACCTGGTGCTTGCATACCTGATGGCAGATCACCACGAAGTGCGACAATGCGGTGAATATTATTATTGCGATAGGTATCCAGTAATACACGGATACGTTCTGCGGATGAGCCTACACAAGAAAGGTGGGGGGCGGCATCAATGTTGGTCACTGCATGCTGCTTTTGAATGTCTATAACCGCATCCATCGTATTGTCTTGTGTTGAACCGCCTGCGCCAAAGGTCACTGAGAAAAACTCAGGTTTAAGAGGGGCAAGCTGTTCTCGGACACTACTTAAATTGGCAATGCCTTTTTCCGTTTTTGGGGGAAAGAATTCGCAGCTTAAAGTGAGGTTTTTGGCCATATCCATTAACTTTGATTAGAAAAATGGGCTGAAAACTCAGCCCATTTTTAGATTGATTAAAGATTAATATCTGTAGTGTTCAGGTTTGAATGGGCCTGTTTTTTCCAGCCCCAGATATTTTGATTGCTCGTCTGTCAGCGTAGTCAGGTTGGCACCAATCCGACCCAAGTGCAGTTGTGCGACTTTTTCATCCAGTTTTTTCGGTAATACGTAGACTTTATTTTCATAATTGTCTGTATTTTGCCATAACTCGATTTGGGCCATGACTTGGTTAGTGAACGAGGCTGACATCACAAAGCTTGGATGACCGGTTGCACAGCCAAGATTCACCAGACGACCTTCAGCTAACAGAATGATGCGTTTACCATCAGGGAAGATAACGTGATCAACTTGCGGCTTGATGTTCTCCCATTCATATTTACGCAGGGAAGCGACATCAATTTCTGAATCAAAGTGACCAATATTGCAAACGATGGCTTCATTTTTCATCTTCAGCATATGGTCATGGTTGATAACATCGATGTTACCTGTTGTGGTGACGAAGATATCGCCCATTGCTGCCACATCATCCATAGAAACAATACGATAGCCTTCCATGCTGGCTTGAAGCGCACAGATTGGATCAATTTCAGTCACCATAACGGTGGCGCCCATGCCACGGAATGCCTGTGCACAGCCTTTACCCACATCACCGTAACCTAAAACAACGCAGATTTTGCCGGCGATCATCACGTCCGTGGCGCGTTTAATACCGTCGAGTAGTGATTCACGGCAACCATAAAGGTTATCAAACTTGGATTTAGTGACAGAGTCATTGACGTTAATGGCTGGCACTTTCAATGTGCCTGCTTTCATCATTTCATACAGACGGTGAACACCGGTTGTTGTTTCTTCTGACAGGCCTTTCACGTCATTTAATAATTCTGAATATTTATCATGCATGATTTGGGTTAAGTCACCACCATCGTCCAGAATCATATTAGGACGCCAGTTGTCTGGACCCATGATCGTTTGTTCGATACACCAAACCGCTTCTTCTTCTGTCTCACCTTTCCAGGCAAATACTGGAATACCTTGATCAGCAATTGCGGCTGCGGCATGGTCTTGTGTCGAGAAAATATTGCATGATGACCAGCGAACTTCAGCGCCGAGTTCGACTAAGGTTTCAATCAATACGGCTGTCTGAATCGTCATATGTAAGCAGCCGGCGATACGAGCACCTTTCAGTGGCGCTTGGCCAGCATACTCTTCACGTAAGGCCATTAGACCTGGCATTTCGCTTTCAGCAATTTTAATTTCTTGATGGCCCCATTTAGCCAAGCTGATGTCAGCAACTTTATAATCAGGGGTTAAATTTTCGATTGGTGATTCCATTGTTCGTTTCCTCAAATTCTTTTATAAACCGGCAGCGTCGCGTAATACATCTGCCATATCTGTTCTTTCCCAGCTAAAATCAACATCTTCACGGCCAAAGTGACCATAAGCCGCTGTTGGTTGGTAGATAGGTTTGATTAAATCGAGCATCTTAATTAAGCCAACTGGTCGTAAATCAAAGTATTCACGAACCAGGGCGACCAGTTTTTCTTGAGAAATTTTTCCGGTACCAAATGTCTCTACACTGATAGAGGTCGGATCAGCCACACCAATGGCATAAGACACCTGGATTTCACAGCGATCGGCTAAGCCTGCGGCAACAATGTTCTTCGCTACATAACGACCTGCATAAGCCGCACTGCGATCGACTTTTGATGGGTCTTTACCAGAGAAAGCACCACCACCATGACGAGCCATACCACCATAGGTATCAACGATGATTTTTCTGCCTGTCAGACCACAGTCGCCGACAGGACCACCGATAATAAATTGTCCGGTAGGGTTGATATGGATTTTTGTATCTTTAGTTAGCCATTCAGCGGGCAGTGTGGGTTTGATAATGCTTTCCATCACCGCTTCATGAAGACTGGCTTGTGAAATATCCGGGCTGTGCTGTGTGGATAATACAACGGCATCAATACCAACAGGTTTTCCATCTTCATAGATGAATGTCACCTGACTTTTGGCATCTGGACGTAGCCAGCTTAACTCGCCATTTTTACGAACCTCTGATTGGCGTTTTACCAGACGGTGTGCGTAAGTAATCGGTGCTGGCATGAGAACATCAGTTTCGTTACTGGCATAACCAAACATTAAACCCTGGTCACCCGCGCCCTGATTTTCTTCTGTGTCTCTATCAACGCCCATGGCGATGTCAGAGGATTGTTTACCAATCAGAGACATAACCGCACAGGTTTGACCATCAAAACCCACATCTGAGCTGTTATAACCGATATCGGTGATGGTTTTACGAACAACATCTTCGAGATCGACCCATGCTGAAGTACTGATTTCACCAGCAACGATGGCGGTGCCTGTCTTTACTAATGTTTCACAAGCCACGCGAGCATGGAGATCTTGGCGAAGAATTTCATCCAAGATGGCATCTGAAATTTGATCGGCAACTTTGTCTGGGTGGCCTTCCGATACAGATTCAGAAGTGAAAAGATAATTGCTACTCATAGTCAACTTCCTCATTACAATGAGATTGTGGTAATGATAGTTGTGCTATTTGAGGGGGAATAAATCTCGCTCATTACTATCAGTTACCTGTTAATAATGAACGCAGTTAAATAATGGAGTATTGAATAAGCCTAGCAGGTTAACCACCTGTTGCAGCGTTCCTTATTCGAAATGACATATTAATCTATATAGAGAATTTTTCAAGCTTAATTATCTTCACAAAGTCGTCACACAGCGTGGTCTAGAGCGTTAATCGGTCTCCATTTTGTTTCAGCCATAGCTTATGTTCTTTGTATGTAGGACAGATGTCCGCTACCAACTGCCAGAAAGCCTTTGAATGGTTATGATGCCGGAGGTGACAAAGCTCATGAAGGATGACGTAATCAATGACTTTGTCAGTGGCCATGATAAGTTTCCAATTGAGCTGAATATCGCCCGAGCGATAACAGCTTCCCCAGCGAGCTTTATAGGTTTTTATGGTAAGACTTTTAGGAAAGAACTGATACGCTTCCGCCAATTGAAAAAATCGTGATGTCAGAATTTCATTAGCCTGTTGCCGGTACCATTTTTCCAGTTGACGTTTAATACCTTCTGCCGATATATCTTTTTTCTTGGTATAGAGCTGTATGCGATTGTCGATGTGTTTAATGGTATTTTCAGCGCTGCTGGTATGAATATCTAATTGATACATGTTCCCTAGAAATAAAAAAGACTCCCCATCTGCGTAAACGGTGTCTCTGGTGACTGGCAGTTGTTCAAGTTTTTGTTTTATCCACGCCCTTTTTTTATCCACAAAGTCTTGTGCTGTTTTGACTGCAAGTGTCGTTGGTATCCGCACAATGACTTCACCTTGCTTAATAACCAACGCCATACTTTTACGGCGTGAACTGCGAATAATGGTGTAATCAAAGCCTTCAGGGTGTGTATGTGTCATAAATAATCGTTATAAGCAGATTTTTGTGAGCTGATTTGAGAAAATGTCCCATTAATCTACGTCAATTGAATCATGTCATCATCATTATCTTTTATAGACTCCAGAAAATTATCCGTTGCACCCATGTTGGATTGGACCGACCGTGATTTTCGTTATTTGTTACGGCTTATTTCGAAACATGCTTTGCTCTACACAGAAATGGTGACCACAGGGGCGTTGATTCATGGTGATAGACAGCGATTTTTAGCACATGATGCCGCTGAATATCCGTTGGCACTTCAACTGGGCGGTTCTGACCCCGCTGCTTTGGCTGAGTGTGCCAAGATGGGCGAAGATGCTGGTTATAGTGAAATTAATCTGAATGTCGGCTGCCCAAGTGACAGAGTGCAATCGGGCAGTTTTGGCGCTTGCTTGATGGCTGAACCGAATTTAGTCGCTGAAGGCGTAGCGGCGATGAAAAACGCGGTGACTATACCAGTGACTGTAAAAACCCGTTTGGGCATAGATGAGCACGACAGTTATGAGTTTCTGACTCATTTCGTTGATGCTGTATCAGCTGCAGGCTGTAATATTTTCATTCTACATGCCCGTAAGGCCTGGCTTAAAGGCTTAAGTCCAAAAGAAAATCGTGATGTGCCACCCCTGGATTATGAACGTGTTTATCACATCAAAAAGGACTATCCACACCTACACATCGATATTAATGGCGGTATTCATAGTTTGGTGGAAGCCCAGCAGCATCTGCAATATGTGGATGGCGCCATGCTGGGTAGAGCGATTTATCATGACCCGTACCTGCTTATCGATGCGGATGAACGCATTTTTCTGCAAGCGGCTACTGACAAGCCAAGTCGACATGATGTCATTGAAGCTATGTTGCCGTATATCGAGCAAAGAATGAAACAAGGACGACCGCTGAAATCTATCACACGACATTTACTAGGTTTATTTCAAGGCCAACCAGGTGCTAGACGCTGGCGGCGGCATTTAAGTGAGAATGCCCACTTAGGAGACGCAGGCATTCACACAGTTCAACAAGCCTTAAGTCTGGTCGACAAGGTTTAGTTTCTGAGGCCAGTGCCTTTTTTCAACAGATATAAGGCATATACGGTGAGTGCTACGATGAACAACATGATGATGCCAAAGGCTGCCATGATAGGGATATCTGAAATGCCCAGCATACCGTAACGAAAAGCATTGACCATGTACAAAATAGGGTTCAATAGTGAAACGTTTTGCCAAAAGTCTGGCAATAAATCGATAGAGTAAAACACTCCACCCAGATAGGTTAGCGGGGTTAGAATGAAGGTCGGGATGATGGCAATTTCATCAAAACTGCGTGCATAAATCGCATTGATGAACCCACCCAATGCAAATAAAACCGCACTGAGAAATACCATGCTGATGGTAATAAAAATATGTTCCACCGGCAGGTGAGTAAAGAACAGTGATACCAGTGTCACGATAATCCCCACACACAGCCCCCGAGCCGTACCACCTGCGACATAACCTGCCAAAATCAAGTAATTCGGAATGGGTGCCACAATCAGCTCTTCAATGTGATTTTGGAACTTGGCACTGAAGAACGAGGAGGCCACATTTGAATAGGCATTATTGATCACGGCCATCATGATAATGCCAGGCACGATATATTCCATGTAACTGAAACCACCCATTTCACCAATACGGCTACCTATGAGATTACCGAAAATGATGAAATATAAAGTCATCGTAATGGCTGGGGGCAAGATGGTCTGCGGCCATATTCTGAAGAAACGACGGATTTCACGATATAGCAATGTGGAAAAGGCGACCCAGTGTCTTTGGCGACGAGTTGGTGTCATAGGTATTACTCCGACTTCTCAACAAGGTTGAGAAATAATTCTTCCAAACGATTTACTTTATTTTTCATGCTGGTGACTTCAATACCTGTATGACTCAGTTGTTCAAAAACACTGTTTAACGATTCACCACGGTGAATTTCAACCTCTAAAGTGGTGTTATCGATTTGTTGATAATCGAAGCCTTTGAGCTGGAATGTATCGTTTAGTGGTTCTTTGAGGTCGAGAACAAAGGTTTCTTTATCAAGGCGATTGAGTAGGGACTTCATATCGGTGTTTTCAATTATCTGCCCTTTATCGATGATCGCGATATTGCGACATAGACTCTCGGCTTCTTCAAGATAATGTGTCGTCAATATAATGGTGGTGCCTTCGGCATTAATTTTTCTCAAAAATGTCCACATGGAACGACGAAGCTCAATATCAACGCCAGCAGTTGGTTCATCTAAAATCAGTAATCTTGGATTGTGAACCAACGCACGAGCAATCATCAGTCGACGTTTCATGCCACCTGACAGGGAGCGAGAAGGGGTGTCTCTTTTTCCCCATAAACCCAGCTGTTTGAGTAACTCATCTGCTCTTGGTTCAGCTTGGCTTGCGGGCATACCATAATAGCCGGCCTGGGCGACAAGGATATGCTTAACCTGCTCAAAACCGTTAAAGTTAAACTCTTGTGGGACCAGTCCGATATAGCTTTTAGCTTGTTCAGCATCGATGTCCAGGTCCGTATCAAAAACCTGGATAGATCCTGTACTTTTAGTCACCAGTGAGGTGATAACACCGATAGTCGTTGATTTTCCCGCACCATTAGGCCCGAGCAAAGCAAAAAAATCACCTTGCTCTACATCCAGGTTAATTTCTTTTAAGGCTTGCATGCCATTGCGGTAAGTTTTGCTTAGATTCTTGATAGATAATGCTTTCACTGTCTCTCTCAAGCGTGATAAAGGTGGCTAGGTTATCATGCCAACAGCGAGATGAGAATTTTGAAAAATATGTTTAGACAATCCCCTCCCAAAACAATAGATGAATTAATGCGGCGCTGTCAGCAAATCGCTGGAAAAAGCTTAGGTCAGATTGCACAGGAGTTGAGTTGCGCTGTACCTGCAGATCTCATGAGGAATAAAGGATGGGTTGGTCAGCTATTAGAGGCCTGTCTTGGTGCTGATGCCGGTAATCAGGCTGAACCAGATTTTATCTCCTTAGGCATTGAATTAAAAACCTTACCTTTAAACGCCAATGGTGAACCGAAAGAGTCGACCTATGTTTGCACTGTTTCAACAGGCGAATACGAAGCCTTAAGTTGGGACAATAGTTGGGTAAAAAGAAAACTCTCACATGTATTGTGGATACCCATTGAGGCTGACTCATCTATTCCGCTTGCTGAGCGTTACATTGGGAGTGGCTGGTTATGGCAACCTGACCCGTCAGAAGAAAATTTATTAAAAGCTGACTGGGAAGAATTGATGGATCGTTTAACGATGGGAGAGCAGTCTGAACTGACAGCCAGAGAGGGGCAATATTTACAAGTCAGACCTAAAGCAGCACACAGTCGAGTTCTTGCAAAAAGTTCGGATAGTGAAGGCGAAACGGTTTTTATGAATCCTCGCGGTTTTTATCTAAGAACCGTTTTTACCAAGCAGTTACTCGCGAAGGCGTTAAATTGATGGTAACGTTGCAAAATTAATGGACTAATTTTGTTTTACTCGGAAAAGTAGAGAGACATGCTAAACGCACTAGTTATCGATAGCTCACCAGATTTTTGTGAGCATATGTTCAATTTATTAGAGTCGGCTGGTTTCAACGTAGATACCGCCAAAACAGGTGGCGAAGGCTTGGTAAAAGCCGCGGCAGGAAAGTATCGTTTAGTGTGCTGTTCTGACAATCTGTCTGACTATGCCAGTAGTGAGTTTTGTAGTCAGCTCAGAGCTTTGAAGGGCTACGATTTTGCCACGCTGTTAGTGCTAACAGAGCATGATAATTCAAAGATTCTTAAACAGGCACTGTTGGCTGGTGCGACTGATATCTTCAGTAAAAGTGATATGTCAGAAATGGATACTTATCTTTGTCGAATCAGCCAGCGTGAGACACGACAATTAAGTGGGCGAGTTCTATTTATCGAAGACTCCCGGGTACTGCAAACCATTATTATCGATTTGTTGACAGATATGGGGCTGGATGTTGACGCCTACAACTATGCCGAAAGTGCATGGGAGGCCTTTAAAGGTGGTGACTACGATCTGGTCATTACAGATATTATGCTTGAAGGCAGTATGAGTGGCATTACGCTGGTACGAAAAATTCGGCGTATGCAAAGTGAATATAGCAATGTGCCCATTATTGCTACGTCTGGTTTTGACAATATGTCTCGTAAGATTGAACTATTCCATCTTGGCGTTAATGACTATGTGTCAAAACCGATTGTGCGTGAAGAGTTGAGACAGCGTGTATTTAATCATGTCACCAGCTACCAAACGACACAGGAACTGCGTACCCAGCAAAAGTCTTTACACAGTCTGGCTATGCTGGATGATACGACGGGCTTATTTAATCGTCATGCACTTCGTGAATTCGCAGGTAAATACTTCAGTGAGGCTTACCGCTTTAGCCGTTGTTTATCTCTGGCTGTGATTGATATCGATCACCTCAAAGATATTAATGAACATCATGGGTTTGAACGTGGTAATCAGATGTTAGCTGAGCTTGGTTCATGGTTGAAACGTCATGTGCGTGACGTGGATCTTGTTGCTCGCTGGGCTGGTGATGAGTTGGTTTTACTTTTGCCTGAGTGCGACCTAGCTTCAGCAAAAAATATGATGGATCGCATGGTGCAACGTTTGAGAAAACTCAAACCAGCTGACTTAGACGTGACCGTCAGTGTCGGGATTGCTCAATTACGGCAAACAGATAACGATAATCTCAACAGTTTGTTTGAGTTAGCAGATAAAGCAATGTATCAGGCTAAAATGGCGGGGCGCAATTGCGTTAAAGTGTATACAGAGCCTGAATCTATTCCCGAGTTGAGTGATAACGATTAGCCGTAAAGCTGTTTAAAGAGTTCACACTGGTCTTTGTCCAGCATGAAAATACCGTGGCCGCCATTTTCTAACTCTAACCAGGTAAACGCAATCTCTGGCCATTTATCATCCACAGCGAGATCGGTGTTACCTACTTCAATAAATATCAGACCATTTTCTGTCAAATGATCGGCCGCACCGGAAAGAATTTTTGTGACTAAGGCTAAACCATTATCATCTGCTTCAAGTGCTGAGTTTGGCTCATGTCGATACTCTTCAGGCAAAGAAGCCATTTCCTCTGCTCCCACATAGGGCGGATTACTGATAATCAGATCATATTTTTCATCGGTAGATATCTTTTGCCATATATCCGACTCAAGCAACGTCAGTTGATCCTCTAATCCATATTTCTGACGATTTACTCTAGCGACATCTAAGGCATCAGAACTGATATCACTGGCTGTGACTTCAGCTTGCTCAAAGGCCATTGCCAATGCGATAGCAATACAACCACTACCAGTACACATATCTATAATTCGTGTGATGGAGTCAGGTGCAGCGACCCATGGTTGGAACTGTGTTTCTATTAATTCAGCAAAAGGGGAGCGGGGAATAAGGACTCGTTCATCCACAAAAAAAGGTAAACCAGCAAACCAAGCTTCATTGGTGAGATAAGGTAGTGGAATACGTTTCTCAATCCGCTTTTCAATAGCGATGAGTAGGGTCCGCTTCTCATCCTGCGTGAGTCTGGCGTCAAGAAATACATCCGGAAGCGTATCGACAGGAAGATGCAAACTACTCAGTAACAATTGTGATGCTTCATTAAATGCATCCTCATTACCATGACCAAAAAATAATCCCGCTTCATTGAAGCGGGATGTAGACCATCGTAAAAAATCACGAAAAGTATTTAATTCAGATTGAACAGCTAGGTAATCAATCATACGTTTTGTGTGATATCAACAAAGTGACCAGCTATCGCAGCTGCTGCAGCCATAGCGGGGCTGACTAAATGTGTTCTACCACCTTGCCCCTGACGGCCTTCAAAGTTGCGGTTTGACGTCGATGCACAATGTTCACCTGCTTCGAGACGGTCCGCGTTCATGGCCAGACACATTGAGCAGCCCGGGTCACGCCATTCAAAACCGGCTTCGATAAAGAGCTTATCTAAACCTTCTTGCTCTGCTTGTTGTTTAACTAAACCAGAGCCAGGCACAACCATGGCTTGTTTCACACTGTCAGCGACTTTACCGCCCTGAATGGCTTCTGCAGCTTCACGCAGATCTTCAATGCGAGAGTTTGTGCAGGAGCCAATGAATACTCGGTCTAAATAGATATCTGTAATCGGCTGATTAGCTTGTAGCCCCATATATTTGAGCGCTTTTTCCATGCCGTTGCGTTTAACGGCATCTGATTCTTTGACAGGATCGGGAATAGACGAATCAACTGAAACAACCATCTCAGGAGACGTGCCCCAAGTGACTTGAGGTTTAATTTCTTCTGCTTTGAGTACCACGACTTTATCAAAATGGGCGCCGTCATCTGAGTGAAGTTCACGCCAAGCGTTGACGGCTTTATCCCAGTTTTCACCAGAGGGCGAAAAAGGACGGTCTTTCAGATAGTTAATCGTGGTTTCGTCAACCGCAATCATCCCCGCACGTGCGCCAGCTTCTATGGTCATATTACAGACTGTCATGCGACCTTCCATACTCAAAGCCTGAATCGCTTCACCGGCAAATTCGATTGCATAGCCTGTACCACCTGCAGTACCGATTTCACCAATGATAGCCAGAACGATATCTTTCGCTGTGATGCCGGGTTTAACCTGACCCTCGACACGCACTTGCATGTTTTTGGACTTACGTTGAATCAGGCATTGAGTCGCCATGACATGTTCGACTTCGGAAGTACCAATACCAAACGCTAGCGCACCGAAAGCACCATGAGTTGATGTGTGAGAGTCACCACAAACTACCGTCATACCAGGCAGTGTCGCGCCTTGCTCGGGTCCAACAACATGCACAATACCTTGCCGTAAATCATTTAATCCAAATTCAGTGATACCAAATTCGACGCAGTTGCTATCGAGCGTATCTACTTGCAAACGTGAAATAGGGTCAGCAATCCCTTGTTCGCGATGTGAAGTGGGGACGTTATGATCTGGCGTCGCTAAAATTGAATTTAGGCGATAAGGTTTACGTTCAGCTAAACGGAGCCCTTCGAATGCTTGGGGGGAAGTCACTTCATGAACCAGGTGACGATCAATGTAGAGTAAAGCTGTCGTGCCATCTGACTCAGAACGAACGACATGTTGTTCCCAAAGCTTATCGTAAAGTGTTTTTGCTGACATATCTCTATTAAAACCGATTAGTGAGTTATAAGTATCCTGGCATTATACAGCGTCAGAGATGTAAGCTCTATCTGAACTGATGGCAAAAAAAAACGGGTAACCCGAAAGTTACCCGTTTCATTTTTACTGCTAAGGAAAAGTGATTATTCCATATTAGCGTGTCTGTATCGCATTTCTTCTTCTGGAATACCTTTCTCATGGATAAGATGAGAAACGATGGCTTCCAAGAAAATCAATGTCGATAATTCAAACATAGTACCCATAGGCATGCCCTTTGTAGGAGCAAAGCTATCATCGTTACCAATTTGAATTGTCTTGTCCGCTATATCACCAATCGTTGAACTTGCTTTAGAGCAGATTAATACTACTTTAGCTTTCTCCGATTTAGCTTTGTTCGCGAATGAAACCAACTGAGTTGTTTCACCTGAACCTGAGATAACGATTAATAAATCGCCTTCACGGATGCTAGGTGTGCTGATTTCACCTTGAACGTATACGGTGTAACCACTATGCATCAACCTCATACCCAAGAAGTTACCAACAAGACGTGAACGTCCGGCACCTGTAATGAAGATGCGTTTAGCACCATCACACATGGCAACGAATTCAGCTTCAAGAGAACTGTCAGTAGCCCCTAAAATATCAGTGATTTTGTTTACAACTAGATCACGATGCATTGTCATTTTTCTAATCCTTATGCTGCGTCAACTAATGCACGCAGTTCTTTTGCAGATTCAGCTGGAGATGGAGCGCCGTAGATAGCCGCACCAACAACAACGATGTCAGCACCAGCTTGAACTGTGCTTTGGATTGTATCTTTGTTGATACCACCAGCAACAGAAACTTTAACGTTCAGACCTAAACCAGCGATAGTTTTCAGATCTTCAAAAGGTGTTTGACCAGCAGCTTGTGCGTCAAGACCAGTGTGAACACCAATGATGTGTGCACCGTTAGAAGCCGCTTCTTTAGCAACAGCCGCTTTATCTTCAACACCGATTAAATCGATTTGAGCTTCAGCGTTGTTTGCGTTAGCAGCTTTGATAACGCCTTTCATTGTAGCCATGTCAGAAGCACCTAAAACTGTAGTGATGTCACCACCAGCTTCAAAGAAAGGAGTCGCTTCGTATTCACCAGCGTCCATTGTTTTCAGGTCAACCAGGATTTTTTTGTCTGGGTGAGCTGCTTTCAATGCTTTAACCAGTTTCAGACCGTTGTATTTGATACAAGGTGTACCGATTTCAAGGATATCGACATATGGCGCTACTTGTTCAGCCAGAGCCATTGTTGCGTCAAAGTCCAATGAGTCAAGAGCCATTTGGATTTCAGCCATGTTACATACTCCTAATTTATAGTAAAAATTATTGTTATCACGCTTGCTTATGTGAAGCGGGACTATATGCAGAAATCAGTGACAAGTCAATTTCACTGACCCTGCTGCATTCGGGCCCACTCACCAATGGAGTGGGCTGAATACGGGGAAATTTAATTCTGACGAATTAGCTTTCCAGTTCTGCAAGACGGTTAGCCAGTAACTCTTCAAGTGTTTCAAGAGCTTTAGCAAAACCATCAATACCTTCTTGTAATTTTTCAGTCGCCATGCGGTCTTCAGCATGCATAGCTTTGAAGGTTTCTTCTGTCATGTTGATGCGTTCAACATCCGATGCTTTCGCATCTTCAACATTTAACTTACGTGGTAAGTCACCTTCTGTTGAATGTAATTCATCCAGTAGGGCTGGAGAAATAGTGAGAAGGTCAACACCTGCTAACTCAGTGATTTCACCGACATTACGGAAGCTCGCGCCCATTACTTCGGTTTCTAAACCAAACTTCTTGAAGTAGTTATAGATTTGAGTAACAGAAACAACACCTGGATCTTCAGCTGGCTCGTAAGAATCACGGCCTGTGTCTTTTTTGTACCAGTCGAGAATACGGCCAACGAAAGGTGAAATCAGTTGGATACCATTTTCGCCACAAGCTACCGCTTGGTGCAGACCAAAGACTAGAGTCAAGTTGGTGTGAATACCTTCTTCTTCCAGAACTTTAGCAGCCATTACACCTTCCCAGGTTGCTGCGATTTTGATAAGGATACGCTCACGTGAAACGCCTGCTGCTTCGTATTGAGCAATCAGGTCACGACCTTTAGCGATAGTTGCTTCAGTATCAAATGACAAACGCGCATCAACTTCTGTAGATACACGACCTGGAACGATATCCAGAATTTTCAGACCAAATGAAACAGCTAAACGGTCAAAAGCCAGAGAAACTACTTCTGACGCGGGTGCATCTGCACCTAATGTTTCACGAGCCGCTTTCAATGTGTCATCAACAATACCTTGGTATTGTGGCATTTGAGCTGCAGCAGTAATCAGTGAAGGGTTAGTTGTAGCATCACGAGGTGTAAATTTTTCGATAGCTTGAATATCACCAGTATCGGCGACAACAACGGTCATTTCCTTAAGCTGATCAAGTAAAGTAGCCATGTTTCGTACCTTTAATTTTTAAGTTAAAAATTAACAGTCAACGTGATATCACGCAGACTGTATGGTTGATTTTTTTGATTATTATGTCGGCAAAGCCGGACTACTGCCCGGCTTTATTCCGTAAATCTTGGGTGCAAGCTGAAGGTTAACTTAACCTTTGCTTTGAATGTAACGTTCAACACCTGTCATTGGTTTAGCTTGTGCTTTGTTACGAATATATTGTTCAACGCTAGTGATAACGGTGACGGTTGTTGCTTTATTTCTGATGTATTTTTCAACACCAGTTAGTTGTGAGCCACTATTCGATTGGTTTCTGATATAACGCTCAACACCTGTCAAACCATCATTCGTTTTTGCTGCTGCTGGGCTGCTTGGCTTAGCACTGCTGGTTGGAGCAGAACTAGGACTTGATGAAAACAGGCTTTTAAAAAATCCACAAACTGATGCTAAGAAACCTTTGTCACTCATAATATTATACCCCTGTTACATTTTAACCCCATCTGCCCAACAAAACGAGGTTGGTGCAACGGGTAAATTACTATTTTAGATTAATCGTGGCAAGTCGGAAGAACCTTAGCATATGCCTAAAAGTCGACTTGATTTGTGACTAACCCATCCTGAATTATTGATATTGGTCAATTAAAATCGTAATTATTATCAATACACATTGACCAATATCTTACCTCATTATTTAAATTAATAAATCAACCAGGTAAGCATGAAAAAAAACGAGCGGTCATTGACCACTCGTTTTATTTTCTTCTTTAAGCAATATTTGCTTATGCTGCGTCAACTAAAGCACGTAATTCTTTAGCTGCTTCAGCTGGAGAATCCGCACCGTAGATTGCTGCACCAACAACAACGATTGTTGCGCCAGCACGAACAGTGTCTTGAATAGTGTTTTTGTTCAGACCACCAGCTACTGAAATACGCACGCCTAAGTTTAAGCTAGCGATATCTTTCAGATCAGCGAAAGGTGTTTGACCAGCAGCTTGTGCGTCAAGACCAGTGTGAACACCGATGATTTGAGCACCGTTACGAGCTGCTTCAGTTGCAACTGCTTTTTTGTCTTTAACACTGATTAAGTCGATTTGAGCTTCAGCGTTGTTAGCGTTAGCTGCTTTGATTACGCCGCCCATTGTCGCTTTGTCAGAAACACCTAATACTGTACAGATGTCAGCACCTGCTTCATAGAATGGAGTCGCTTCGTATTCACCAGCGTCCATTGTCTTCAGGTCAACCAGGATCAGGTTGTTAGGGAATTTGCTTTTCAGTGCAGTAACCAGTTCAAGACCGTTATATTTAATGCAAGGTGTACCGATTTCTAAGATATCGACATAAGGAGCAACTTGCTCTGCAAGCGCGATTGTTTGATCGAAATCCAGAGAATCCAGTGCCATTTGAATAAGTGCTTTTGCCATGCTGACATGCTCCTAATTAATTTAATTTATGAGTTATTACGTTGAAAATACGCTCGCAGACTATAAAGCAGATTTGCAGATGCTGTCAATTTTTGACTTGATCTCAACATTTAGCTTCTTTTTTATTACTGGACACAATGATTTGCATTATGCGACTCTTTTTGACCAAATTACATAGTTGCGAGGATCTATTTTGAATACAGAATCTGCGGTCTGTTTGGATAATGTAGCTGGTCTGATTATTGACATGGATGGGGTGCTTTGGCATGGCAATAAACCCATGAAAGGAGTGGAAGCGTTTTTTCAACTATTGAGAAAAAAACACATACCTTTTGTTTTGGCGACAAATAACGCCAGTTTGACTCAGCAGCAATATATAGAAAAATTAGCCTCAATGAATATTGATGTCGCTGCGAACGAAATTCTCACTTCCAGTATGGCCACAGTTAGCTATTTGTGTGAACACTTATCAGCAGATAAAAAACGCGTTTTTGTAATCGGGGAGGATGGTCTAAAACAGCCCCTGCGTGATAATGGATTTGTGCTGACAGAGTTATACGAAGTAGATCAGCCTGAAAAAGGTATCACAGGGCGAACAGCAGATATTGTTGTGTCAGGACTCGATCGCCACTTAAGTTGGGATAAATTGGCAACGGCAACCCTAAATATCAATGCGGGTGCTGCCTTTTATGCAACAAACTCAGATGCCACATTACCTACTGAGCTCGGTGAAGTTATGGGTAATGGGGGCGTACTTGCTGCACTCGAATCTGTGACCGGTGTCAAGCCGATATCAATTGGAAAACCAGCGCCTATTTTGTACGAACAGGCTTTGAAAATTTTAGGTACAACAAAAGAGACAACCGTTGCGATAGGTGACCGTCTTAATACGGATATTTTGGGTGCTGTTAATGCGGGTATCCGCAGTGTCTTAGTATTAACCGGTGTGTCTTCTGTTGAGGATGTTGAGCAGGTTGATTATCAACCCACATGGATTCTGGATGATTTGGCGGCACTCACCAAGGCCTTGAAAAACTAGCTAGATATAAAAAGGAAGCGAGAGATGAAAAAATTAATCAATGCTGTGGACAGTGTGCTTGAGGAAAGTTTGAGTGGGTTTGCTAGAGCACACAGCGATATTATTCAATTCAATCAACAACCCCACTTTGTTAGTCGAAAAAATAAGTCTGAAAATAAAGTCGCTCTGATTTCTGGTGGTGGTGCTGGTCATGAACCATTACATACTGGATTGGTGGGAAAAGGCATGCTAGATGCGGCTTGTCCTGGACAGGTGTTTACATCACCTACTCCTGACCAAATGATGATGGCTGCTCAGACTGTTGAAGCGAGTGCTGGCGTGTTGTTTATTGTTAAAAATTATGCCGGTGATGTGATGAATTTTGAAATTGCGGCCGAAATGTTGGATTGCCCACATGAAACTGTACTGGTGAATGATGACGTATCCTTACCCAAAGATCACAGTACTGGCCGTCGAGGTGTCGCAGGGACATTAATTGTAGAAAAAATCGTCGGTGCGGCTGCAGAAGCAGGCGCTGATCTAGCCACTTGTAAAAAGCTGGGTGACAAAGTCGTCAATGCCACTGCGTCGATGGGATTGGCTTTAACGAGTTGTACGGTACCTGCCTTGGGTCAACCCACTTTTGATATTACAGATAATGAAGTCGAAATGGGGGTTGGGATTCATGGTGAGCGCGGTCGTGAAATCATGAACTTAACGACTGCTGATGAGTTAGTTCAGATACTGGCTAAAGCGATTGATGAGGATTTGCAGCCAGCGAAAGGACAGAGCGTGTTACTACATGTGAATGGCTTTGGGGCGACACCATTAATGGAGCTGTACCTAGTCTATGATATCGCTTCTCATTTTTTTGAGGAGCGTGGTATAGAAATTGTGCGTTCACTGGTAGGCAACTACACCACATCACTGGATATGGCGGGTTGCTCTGTTACGCTAACATTGATGGATGACGAAATGCTGCAGTATTGGGATGCACCTGTACATACGGCGGCATTACGTTGGGGGATTTAGTTTTTACTTAACTCATCAGCAATGACGCAAAGAATAAGTTGTGATGTACGAGCGCCTGCATCGATGTGACCGCGGGCGCGTTCACCCAAAAATGATGCTCTTCCTTTTGTGGCCAGCATGTCTTTAGTTGATTGCATACCTTGTGTAGCGGCTGTTTTCATATTACTTAGAACCGCCGCTTTGTCTGCATTTTTTTTAGCATCACTTTGCAATGATTGCATCACTGGAATCAGGGTATCCAGCATGGTTTTTTCACCGATATCGGCTTTTCCTCGCGCTTTTATTGACTCAACACCTGCTGAGTAAATAGTGGAAACCGCTGTCAGATCCATATCTCGATCTTTAGCGGCTTTCCCCATACTCACAAACATGGAACCCAGCAATGAGCCTGATGCGCCACCCATAGTAGACATTAGAGTCATACCCATTTTCATGAATGCTGCTG
This sequence comes from Methylophaga sp. UBA2513, assembly GCF_002341285.1. NCBI lineage: Bacteria > Pseudomonadati > Pseudomonadota > Gammaproteobacteria > Thiotrichales > Piscirickettsiaceae > Methylophaga > Methylophaga sp. UBA2513. The sequence goes on from NZ_DDNT01000006.1 coordinate 36,867, forward strand.
ACCAATCAAGCTGAACCAGTTCATCATTCTGTTTAGTCAACGCCTCAAGTCCACGTAATAGGTTGGTGACATGGTCACCATCACCAATAGCTCGATCCAACGCAGAAATCTCCGCTTCATTGTTCAGTATTTCAGATTGAATTGCAGCAAGAAGGGGAGGGAGAAAAGTGGTATCAATCATGTTTAGGCCTGTGAGTTTATCGCAGAGCATAAAAGTACTGAATCCATAGCATCAGGTCAACTGACAACCATCGCTTTATGTTTGCTTCGGAGGTAACGGGTGGATGGGTGGAATGATATCGGCGTTCAATAATAAGCGTCCATACACCACACCTCGCAGTGTAATCATTTTGTCGGCGATCATGTTCAGGCGATTAGCTGGGCCTTGAACTAAAATCACAGAAAGAGTGTTGGTGTGAGTTAAATTGACATTGAGGTTACTGATGACCTCATCAATGTATTCATATTGCAGATCATGTAGGCGCTTCTGTAGGCCGGGTACAGAGTGGTTGTAAACCAGATTAACGGTGCCAGTCATCACGGTATCGCCTTGTTGAGCACGGTGCTCATTGATTTGTAAGTTGATCATGTCACAAATAGCCTGAGAGCGACTTTCAAACCCCCGTTTACTGACCATTTCATCTAAACCTTCCAGCAGACTTTCAGGTAATGAGATACTGATACGACTGACTTTTTCTTTGCTCATGCGAACTCCTGAAGTTTGTCATCATTATTGTCTGGATGGACAAGACTATCACCCCGGCTAAAACCGGGGTGATGTCACCTTATTTTTAGAACAAGTGGCTATAGCGCTCCACTTCCCATGCACTAACCACAGTGTGGTATTCATTCCACTCAGCTTGTTTGTAACGAATAAATTCGTTTCTCAGCTCACTACCCAGGACTTCTTCCATAAACGGATCAGCAGCAAATGCCTGAATGGCTTCGTCCAGCGTTCTGGGTAAGAATTGAATGCCTAATTCCTCACGTTCTGCTTCAGTTAATTCATACAGATTACGTTCCTGGGGTTTACCAGGATCCAGGCCTTCTTTGATACCTTCTAGACCAGCTGCGAGCACCAGAGCGGCTGCAAGGTATGGATTGACAGCGCCATCGGCATTGCGTGATTCACAGCGACCACCACCCATCGGCACCCGAACTGAGTTGGTACGGTTATTCGAGCCAAACGAGTTAAATACCGGTGCCCAAGTGAAGTAAGGCATATCACCCTGGCGAACTAGACGTTTGTATGAGTTTACGGTTGGAGCAAACACCGCACATAAAGCGGGCCCATGTTTTAAAACACCGGCAATGAACTGATAGCCTAATTTGGTTAAGCCGAGGCCATGCTCATCTTCTTCAGGTTTGCACTGGAAAAGGTTAGCTCCAGTCTCCAAATCATAAAGCGACATATTAAAGTGAGCGCCTGTTCCAGTTTTATTTGAGAAGGGTTTAGGCATGAATGTCGCTAATAAATCTTCTTGTTTCGCATACTCTTTTGCCATCATCTTCAAGAAAGTAAAGCGATCGCAGCTGGTAATGGCATCAGCGTAGTTAAAGTCGAACTCGAACTGTGCATTGGCATCTTCATGATCGAAAGAGTAAAGCCCCCAACCCAGATCATCAATGCTGGTGGCCATTTTGTCTAACCAGCTAAAATTACTTAAAAAAGCGCGAGTGTCATAACAGGGTTTTTTCAATTTATCATCTGGATCAGGCACAGACAGGGTGCCATCTTCATTTTTCTTCACCAGGTAAACTTCTGCTTCAATACCCAGATTCATGCCATAACCGAGCTCTTTTGCTTGTTCCAGTACAGATTTGAGTAAAACACGAGTACTGAGCATATACGGTTTTTTGTATAGGGTATTATCGGCTGGCATCCAGGCAATTTCTGGTTGCCATGGTAGTTGAATAATATGATCTAAATCTGGCACAGAGGCGATTTCATCATCATTTGGCTGCTGTCCCAAACCATCGACAGCATAACCGGTATAAAGCTCTGAGCCATGTGCCATATGATGTAAATGCGAGAGCGGGACAACTTTACCTTTCGGTACGCCATGGATATCCACATACGTACCCATGCAGTATTTCACGCCTTTGCTTTTTAATTCTTCTTGTATTTTTCTGATTTCATCATCAGTTTTGATGTTAATCATGAGATTACCCTTCTTTGGTTAATGATTTATAAGAGAGACTGGTGGTAGCTTTGATCAAGCGGCGGTTGTTCCTTAATTGCTCTCATCACCAGTTGAGATAAGTCTTCACACATCCATGAAAAAAGTGCTTCACCCTCAGCTTTTGTTGCAGTGGAGGGTTTACCTGTCACGCCATTTAAACTGGTGCGATTGACAGGATGGCTGAATACACAGCCATCAGTTCGGTCCGGATCATCTGCGTCAACTAATTTATCTTCACGCACTAACTCCGGGTGTAAGGCCATCATCAAAGCGGTTTCGGCTTGATTGGCATGCCAGTCTTCAGCATCGTCGTGATGGGCTTTGCGAACACGTTCCGAAATTTGAGCGGTGTGAACCAAGCCGATCATCAAATCATCATGACGTGCTCTGAGCATTTCCAAGGCGCAACGAAGTGGAGCGGCATTGGTCACATGGCCATTGATCAGTAACAGGCGTTTAATACCGGAAGAGGCTACCCAGTCACCGATATCGGAAATCACATCAATCAATGTTTTAGGATTGAGTGCCATCGTGCCTGGCCATCTTTTAGAATGACCGATAGAACAACCATAAGGCTGGGTGGGTAATAAAATAACCGGTGTCTGCTTTGCTACTTCTTTGCATAAGGTGTCAGCAATAGCGGAATCCATACCACAGCCCATATGTGGTCCATGCTGTTCGGTGGCGCCTACAGGCAGTAAAGCGGTATCAACACCGTTTTTTACAGCCTCAGCTACTTCTTCCCATGTCATTTGTGCTAATTCATACATTAGAAAACGCTCCCAACTTCATCATTTACTGGCACCATGCGGACAAGGTTCAGGTGATCTTCATCATCATCCTGCTTGGGAGGGTGAATCAGTTCTTCCAGTCGTTTTTTAGTGGCGATAAATTCTGGTGATAAAAATTGATCTGGATTTCTAGGTTGAGGTACCGGTACTTCAATCACTTCTTGTACTTCGCCGGGATTGGCTTTTAGCACCAGAATACGATCAGCTAGATAAATGGCTTCATCCAGATCGTGGGTAATGAAAAACACCGTCACATCAATGTTTTTCCATATCTCCATCAGATAAGCCTGCATTTTGCTGCGAGTTTGAGCATCAAGGGCCCCAAATGGCTCATCCATCAACAGCACTTTAGGTTTATTGGCTAAAGCTCTGGCAATGGCAACACGTTGCTTCATACCTCCTGAGAGTTGATGGGGGTAGCTGTTTTCAAAACGTGCTAAACCAATTAAGTCTATCCACTGTCTAGCTTCAGCTTCTGCTGTGCCTTTGTCATAGCCAGATTCACGTAGACCAAACATCACGTTCTGCTTGACGGTTAGCCATGGAAATAAGGTATAACCTTGGAACACCATGCCGCGTTCTGGTCCCGGTTTATCGACGACTTTGCCATCCAGTTTGACTTCACCTTCGGTGGCTTGCTCAAGGCCAGCCAGAATGCGAATCAGGGTGGATTTACCACAGCCTGATGGCCCAATCACACAAACAAACTCACGTTTATGAATGCTCAGATTGATATCTTTTAATGCGGTCACCGTGCCATGTGGGCTTTGGAAGGTTTTACTTAATCCTGTCACTTCCATGGTGACTGGACGTTTTTTGATGCGGGCAAAACGGTCTCGAACAGCATCTGACTGAACGCGATAATCGGGTAAGGTTGGTTCACTCATCTCGTGCTCCTAATTCGCTTTCTGCCAAGGGAAAAGACGACGTCCAAACCAGGCGAGTAATAAATCAATGGTCAGGCCTAAAATGCCGATCATCATGATGGCGGCGAAGACGTTGTCGAAGTTTTTGTAGCGTGCTTGTTGGGTGATAAACCAGGTAATACCTGAGCTGGTGCCAATTAATTCCGCCACAATCAAATAGGTCCAGGCCCAGCCAAGCAGGATGCGGGTGTCGCGGTATAAATCCGGCAAAATGCCAGGTAATACGATGCGAAATAGCATGGAGCGATTATTTGCGCCCAATGTTTGACCCGCTTCCAGTAAGGCTGGGTCCAGTTTTCGGGTGGTATTGGCGACGATCAAAACCTGCTGGAAAAAGGTACCGATAAAAATAATCGCAATTTTTGGCGCTTGATAAATCCCAAGAATCGCCACCGCCAATGCACCAAATGCTGGCGCAGGTAGGTAGCGGAAGAACTCGATAAAGGGTTCAAATAATCGAGAGAAAAAGTCATAGGTCCCAGCCAAGACGCCAAGGGGAATGCCTATGATGGATGACAAAAGGAATCCATAAAAAATAACCTGAATACTGCTCCATAGACTTTCGTGTAACCACAGCTCACTGCTACGTTTGGGTTCGGTGGTAAACGACGTATAGAAAGCGGTGACAACTTCATGTGGCGCGGGCAAATAAATAGGGTTGGCCGGTATGCCTTCTGGTATGGCCTTGCCTGCTGCGGAAGCTTTGTCGAGTTCAGCATTAAAAACCTCTTTATCAACTAGCATTCCTTCACGAAAGTAACTCACAGAGCCGGGTAAAGTGACTTCTACTTCCGGGTGCCAAATAAATGGGACATAGCTGACCAGACACCAAAGAAGAATGGGTAATACAAAACTGCTGATAGTCACTAATTGTCGACTACGCGGCTCAAGCGGTTTATTAACTGAAAAGAGTGACATAAACAGTACCTTTGCTATTTTCAGACAACACGATCCCCTGCCTGGTCATGACATAAAATTTCAGGAAGAGGGGGAGGCACCGGTTGATGAACGGTGCCTATTAGTCTTTTACTCGCCTAATAAAAGAGAAGGATCGATGTAATTATCGACAGTCTGTTTATCGGCATAGACCTTATTGTCGACATTGAATTGATCCGCAATTTCTGTTGAACCATAAAGCGAACCAAAGCCGTCTGCTTTTTTCATAAAGCCTTGAGCTTCTTCTTTAGTCAAAATCTTAGTACCATCGATAAAGTCTTTATACGCCTCGGGTTCAATACCAACGCGAGCAGCCATGATGCTGATGGCATCATCACGTGTTTTTGGATCATTGAGGTAATCAACCGCCATATACCAGGCATCGATCACTTTTTTCCATTCATCGCGGTGAGTTGCCAAGCTTGATGGAGAAACAGCTAACACATCATAAATAAGACCAGGTTCATCGGCACTGGTGTAAATAGGTTTCGATCCTGGCACTAAATCTAATGCCTGACCTGAGTTTGGTTGCCAAGCCCCAATAGCTTCGACCTGGCCTGATGCCAAGACTTGTGGTGTTTCATTTGTGGGCACATTCACTAGTTCAACATCACTTTCAGTCATACCGGCTTTTTCTAAACCGTTCAGCAATAATAAATGATCGACAAAGCCGAGTTCGACGCCAACTTTTTTGCCTTTCAGATCGGTAATGGAGTTAATGCTGGGCGCACCCACAATCATATCGTTACCGTTACTGTAGTCATTAATCAGGATCATGACATTTTGGGCACCTGTGGCACCTGTGACTAGAGCGTCACCATTAGTCATTGTTACTGCATCTAACTGACCCGCAGCGAAGGCGTCCATACTGGCTACGTAATCAAACCATTCAAATTGCACATCCACACCAACTTTATCGAACATTTTCTTTTCGATGGCGATTTCCCAAGCCACCCAACCTGGCCAATCGCTATAGCCAATTTTTAGTGGTTCTGCGCTGGCATTAGCTGAAAGTAATAAACCTGCGAAAGCAGAAAGAAATAGTCTTTTTTTCATTTTAGATACCCCGGTTAGTATTACGATTTACCAATTTGGTAATACTAGGTTTTGCAGTAACTGTGCCAGACCATGGGGCGTTGTATGGTTAGGAGAGAAAAATTGGTATAAATGGATGAGGCAATATTGAAGTAAAACCAATAAAAATATGGCTTTCAGCGGGTTATAGTGAATAGTAAGTGAAATGGTAATAAGAGAAGATCTGATCTTATTGCAGTATTTTACATCGGCTAATTCCAGATGCTTATGCACTAAAAAGACACGTGAATTGATAAAAAGCCCCAAAAGTGCGCGCTGTTGTAGAAGCTAATTTGGAAATGATGTTTATTAAATAGAAGAGGAGGTTGGGATCGCGAAAAGAAGAGTATAAAAAAAGCCCCAACCCGAAGGTTGAGGCTCTTTTATTAAGCTTTGAACCAATTCAAATGAATTGTTTCAGATTAGCTTACCAGCTGATGAAACCACCCAAAGATAATACATCAACTTCATCATCAGATGATTGGTTGTGGTATTCAGTTTCCATTTGTGAGTATTCAGCAACCAATTTAAGGTTGGCTGTTACATCATGGTAGATACCAATAGTTGCCATAGAGTTAGTATCTAAGTCAGCAGCATCACCAAGGCTTGCGTTGGTGTTGTCTCTGTCTAAAGTAGACTCACCGTAAGAAGCGGCAACAAATGTTTGGCCACCAAAACGGTAACCTAACTGTGCGTAGTAACCATCACCGTCACGTGCACTACCATTTGTGTTGAAAGCGCCAGTGCCTAAACCGTTAACGCCTTGACCTTTGCTGTCATAGTAAGTAGCAACTGCTTCAAAACCACCGAAGATTAATTGACCACCAACAGTGTAAGCATCAGAAGTTTCGCTACCTGTAGCATTGCTGTAACGAACGTCTTGAGTCATACCATCTAACCACAGTTTCATAGAACCGCCGTCAAATGCTGTAGCGTAGCTTAAAGATGCTTCATAACGAGCGTCTTTTTCAAAGCCAGTACCAGTCGCTTGTAAAAAGTCATCAGAATCCATTACTGCAACAGCAGCTTTAAAGCCGTTCATATCAGGAGTGGTGTAACGGATTTGTGAGCGCCAGTTAGCGTACTCATAACCCCAACCGATACGACCTAATGAAGTTGTTCCAGTGTTTTGATCGCCAGCTGCTGTGACGCCAGTCGCACCTACACCGTATAAAGTTTGGTCCAACAGGATGTTGTTAGCTGCATAAAGGCCTAGACCTTTACCTAACATGATTTGACCGAATGAACCGTCAACTGTTGCAAATGCTTCACGTTGTTCCATAGCGTCGTTACCGCCTTGGTTTTCGTTGAAGTAGCTGCCATTGTTAGTTGATGGTGAGATAGAAACACGTGCTGCAATTTTAAGGCCATTGATTTCAGGCATTGCCACGTTAAAACCAAAGAATGTAGGTAACAGACCGTTAGCTACTTGTTGGTTGTTTTGATCGAAACCACCGTTAGCGCTGTCTTGGTCGCTAGCGATGAAGAATTGGTTGATGTTACCGTCAACGCTGAATTCGTAGCCGTTTTCACCACCGACAACGATTGTCGCGTTAGCTGCACCAGCAGCTGTTAATGCTGCTGCACCGACTAAAGAAGCCAGTGTTGATTTTTTTAATAATTTCATTCTGTTTCACCTTCTAATTGTTAACAGATTACTTTAAGTCTCTCTCGTAACCGGATATGTCTCGGTTGTTAGCTATTTTGCATATAAAAAAATCTAATGCAACACTTTTACAACAATTTTTTTAATTTTGACGAGAAAATCACATTTCTGTGTTTTTTTTACCACAATGCTTTCGTTCTCTGCTATGCGAAATAACGGAATAATGCGTGATAGGTGTTGCTGTGGGGATAAGAATTTATTGTGGAAATTATGCAACAAAAGTGACAGGCAATAAAAAACCCAGTTTCTTTTCAGAAGTCTGGGTTTTTTATAATCCGTGGTGGCTCGACCTGGAATCGAACCAGGGACACAGGGATTTTCAATCCCTTGCTCTACCAACTGAGCTAT